>JBOHBY010000748.1:0-6040 GCA_050698635.1 Spirillospora sp. | reverse complement strand
AGGTGCGGGACCTGGCGGGCGAGCCCGTCCGGAACCTGCTGTGAGCTAGGGCTTGAGGCGGCCGTAGGCGCGCAGCGTCCGGAGGCGTTCGACGGTGATGAGACCGCGCCATTCGGGGCGGGTGATGGGCGTCCAGCTGGGGAAGGCGACGTCCCAGCCGCCGTCGTCGTCCTGCGCGTCGATCAGCGCGTCGAGGTGGGCGTCGATGGTCTCGGCGGTGAAGAGGCGGCGTCCGTGGCCGCCGGGGTGCGGGGCGAAGTCGAGCGGAAAGTGCTGGACTCCTCCGGCGTGCGGGTCGAGAGTGACCGGCGCGGCGAGGGCGTCGCGGACGCGGTTGAAGACGGCCTCGGCGCGGTCGCGGTCGGGGACGTGGTCGAGGAACGTGAGGATGGACAGGGCGTCGTAGGGGCCGGGCTCGGTGCCGCCGTCCTCCAGGTGGCGCCAGCAGAAGTCGGTGGCGGGGCCGAGCCAGGGGTGGGTGGATCCGGCGCGGTGGAGCAGTCCGGCGATTGACCCGGTGGGGTTGATGTTGCCGGGCGGGTCGTCGGGGGTCTGCCACCAGGGCGCGTGCGGGGTGTCGCGGACGGTCGGCAGCACGAACGGCACTCCCCCGCCGGGCACGGTGATGGAGGTCAGGTAGTCGCCAATGCGTGTGACGGCCGGATCGTCGTCCGCGCCCGCCTCGTGGAGGATCTCCAGGGCGAGCTGGGCGGGGACGGGCTGGCTGCCCTCGCCGCGCAGGTCGGGTTCGAGGGCGTGGCCGTAGCCGCCGTCGGGGTTCTCGTAGGCGCGCAGGGCCGCGAGGACGGGTCCGGCGGGCCCGCCGCGGAAGTGGAGGACGAACCGGTGCCGGTCGATGAGGCGGCCGTTGACGCGCATGAACTCGGCGGCGCGGTCGAGGCCGGTGGTGTGCAGGACCTTCATGCCTTGAACCGTAGGACGGCGGCGTCCGGCCGGTCTTGTAGGAAACGGACACCCGGGGGACACCAGGGGGTGGGTGGGCCCGGCCACCCCAGCGGTGGGTGGCCGGGCCCCTGATGTCCCGCGTGCGGGGGTGCGGGAGCGTATGGTCCACGGCGGCGCGCCCATGGCTCCGGTGCCCGCCGCCGAGTCGTGAACCTTGGCCGGACCGTAGCCGACCTGCCCGTGGACTACAAGTGGGCGCACGGAGACCGGCCGTCCCGTGGCGGCCGCCGCTGGTTTCCGAAGGGGCGGGTTTGTGGTCTGCTGTCCGACATGAGTGATCCGCTTGACGAACGTGACGTGGCAGCCGAGCCGCTCGCCGTGGTGGCGCGGGCGGCCGGGCCGTACATGGAGGGGCTCGCGGAGCGTCCCGTCCACGACCGGTCGCGGGACGCGCTGCTGGACGAGCTGGACGGCCCGCTGCCGGAGAAGGGCGACGGGTCGGTCGCGGCCGTGGAACGGCTGGTGCGGGTCGGGACGGGCGCGGCGACGCACACGTCCGGTCCGCGGTGCTTCCATTTCGTGGTGGGCGGGTCGACGCCGGCGGCGATGGCGGGCGACTGGACGACGTCGCTGCTGGACCAGGGCGCGGGCCTGTGGACGCTGTCGCCCCTGGCCGCGCGGGCGGAGACCGTGGTGCTGCGCTGGCTGAAGGACCTGTTCGGGCTGCCCGCGTCGTTCGCGGGCGTGCTCACGCCGAGCGCGACGCTCGCGCACGTCACGGGCCTGGCCGCCGCGCGGTCCTGGTGGGCCGACCGGTACGGGGTGGACGTGACGTCGCGCGGCCTGGCGGGCCTGCCCGCGATGCCGGTGCTCAGCAGCGGGCTCGTCCACGTCAGCACCCGCAAGGCCCTGCAGATCCTGGGCTGCGGGCGGGACACGGTCCGGACGTTCTCGCGCGACGACGCGGGCCGGGTCGACCTCGCCGCCATGGACGCCGAGCTGGCGCGGCTCGACGGCCGCGCGGTGATCGTCGGGAACCTCGGCGAGGTCAACACCGGCGACTCCGACCCGATCGACGACCTCGCCGACCTGGCGGAGCGGCACGGCGCCTGGCTGCACGTGGACGGCGCGTTCGGGATGTTCGCCGCGCTGTCACCGCGGACGGCGGGTCTCGCGGCGGGAGTGGAACGTGCCGACTCGGTGACGGCGGACGGGCACAAGTGGCTGAACGTGCCGTACGAGAGCGGGTTCTCGTTCGTCCGCGACCAGGCGCTGCTGACCCGCGCGTTCGGCGCGTGGGGCGCGGCCTACCTGCCGGACGCCGACGACGAGCGGATCAACTACAACATGCTCGGCCCGGAGTCGTCGCGGCGGGCGCGGGCGCTGCCGATCTGGGCGACGCTGCGCGCGTACGGCCGGGACGGCTACCGGGCGATGGTGGAGCGGCATCTGGACGTCGCCCTGCATCTGGGCGGTCTCGTCGAGGCGGCCCCGGATCTCGAACTGCTCGCGCCCGTGCAGCTGTGCGTCGTGTGCTTCCGGTACCGTCCGGACGGCGTCCCGGAGGAGCGCCTGGACGAGCTCAACGCCCGCCTGGGCGAGGCGCTGCTCGCCGACGGCCGCGTGTACGCGGGGACGAGCACGTACCGGGGCATGACGGTGTTCCGCCCCGCGCCGCTGAACTGGAGGACGACCAAGAAGGACGTGGAGCTCCTGGTGGACGTCCTCCAGGAACTCGGCCCGAGCCTCGGCGGCTGACCGCCCACGGGCCGGGGCGGTGCGCGCCCCGGCCCCTTGACCCCGCCGTTTCAGGAGACGCAGTCGCCCCAGGGCGCGGACTCGTCGAGCTTCTCGAAGGGCTGCGTGAGGCTGAACCAGCAGCCGGAGTCGTCGCGGAAGACGGCCTCGATCCCGTAGGGGCGCTTCTCCGGCGCGTGGACGAACTCGACGCCCAGGGCGGACATCTTCTCGTAGTCGCCCTGGCAGTCGTCGGTGTTGAACGCCCCGGCGCCGAGGACGCCCTTGGCGATGAGCGCCCTCATCTGCTCGGCGGAGCCGGGGTCCATCGTGGGCGGGCCGGGGACCATGAGCGCGAGGCTGAGGTCGCGCTGGTCCCTGGCGCCGAGGGTGACCCAGCGCATCCCGCCCTCGCCGAGCGTCATGTCGTCGCGGACCTCCAGGCCGAGCTTCTCGGTGAAGAACGCGATGGCCGAGTCCTGGTCGAGCACCCAGACGGTGGCCAGCCCCAGGTTGGTGATCATTTCTGTGTCCCCTTCGTGGTGCGGAGCGTGCTCGTCCACGCTAGGAGGCGGGCGGCCGGGCGGCCTTCTCGAAAGTTGCTGCCCGCCCAGCTCAGCGGCCGTCAGTCGGTGCGGAAGCCGCCCGCCCAGAACAGGACGAAGCAGCCGGGGATCGCGGACGCGTCGCCGTCGCGGGCGCTGCGCCGGAACTCGGTCGGCGTCATCCCGACCTGCTGCTTGAAGCGGGTGCAGAACGAGCCGAGGCTGGTGAAGCCGACCATCATGCAGATCTCGGTGACGGTGAGGTTCGCGGTGCGCAGCAGGTCCTGGGCGCGCTCGACGCGGCGCCGCGCCAGGTAGCGGCCCGGCGTCTCCCCGTAGACGTCGTTGAACAGCCGGACGAAGTGGTACCGCGAGTACCCCACGCGGGCGGCGACGGCGGCCACGTCCAGGGGCTCGGCCCAGTCGCGGTCCATGGCGTCCCTGGCCAGCCTCATGCGACGCAGCAATGCCGGGGGCCGTGGTGTCGTGTCCAGGGCGGACGGCGCTGTTCCCATGCCCCAGATGCTGGCACATTGAGCCGTGCCTTGGAAAGGGTCAGGCGATCGGGCGGGCCGTGGGTGGGATGGGGTACGGGAGGGTCGTCTGGCCGCCGGTGAGGTAAGCGTCGACGCCGTGGGCGGCGGCGCGGCCCTCGGCGATGGCCCAGACGATCAGGGACTGGCCGCGGCCCATGTCGCCCGCGGCGAACACGCCGTCCACGGACGTCCGGTAGTCGCGGTCGCGGACGACGTTGCCGCGCTGGTCGAGCTCGACGCCGAGCTGGTCGAGCAGGCCCTCGCGCTGCGGGCCGACGAAGCCCATGGCGAGGGTGACGAGCTCGGCCGGGATCTCCCGCTCCGTTCCCTCGACGGGCTGGAACCCGGTCTGCGGGCCGCCGACCTCCACCAGCTTCAGCGCGCGGACGTTCCCGTCCCCGTCACCGGCGAACTCGGTGGTGGACACGGCGTAGACGCGGTCGCCGCCGAGGCCCGCGAGCTCCTCGTGGGCGCTCTCCATCTTGAACAGCATCGGGTACGTCGGCCACGGCTGCGCGTCCGGACGGTCCTCGGGCGGGCGCGGCATGATCTCCAGCTGGGTGACGGACGCGGCGCCCTGCCGGATCGCGGTGCCGACGCAGTCGGCGCCGGTGTCGCCGCCGCCGATGACGACGACGTGCCTGCCCTCGGCGGAGATCGGCGACTCGTCGTAGTCGCCCTCCTGTGCCCGGTTCGACGGCGGCAGGTACTCCATCGCCTGGTGGACGCCGTTCAGCTCGCGTCCGGGGACGGGCAGGTCGCGCCAGGCGGTGGCGCCGCCCGCCAGGACGACGGCGTCGTGCCCGGCGCGCAGCTCGTCGGCGGTGAGGTCGGCGCCGACGTCCACCGACGTCCTGAACTCGGTGCCCTCGGCGCGCATCTGGGCGAGGCGCCGGTCTAGGTGCCGCTTCTCCATCTTGAACTCGGGGATGCCGTAGCGCAGCAGCCCGCCGATCCGGTCGGCGCGCTCGTAGACGGTGACGTCGTGCCCGGCGCGGGTGAGCTGCTGCGCGGCGGCGAGGCCGGCCGGGCCCGAGCCGACGACCGCGACCTTCTTGCCGGTCTTCACGGCGGGCGGGCTCGGACGCACCCAGCCCTCCGCGAACGCCCGGTCGATGATCTCCACCTCGACCCGCTTGATCGTCACCGGGTCCTGGTTGATGCCGAGGACGCAGGCGCTCTCGCACGGGGCGGGGCACAGCCGCCCGGTGAACTCGGGGAAGTTGTTGGTGGCGTGGAGCCGCTCGACCGCCTCGCGCCAGTCCTTGCGGTGGACGAGGTCGTTCCATTCGGGGATGAGGTTGCCGAGCGGGCAGCCCTGGTGGCAGAACGGGACGCCGCAGTCCATGCAGCGGCTCGCCTGCCGTTCGAGGCGGTCGCGGCCGAAGTCCTCGTAGACCTCGGACCAGCTGCGGATCCGCACGTCGACCGGGCGGCGCTTCGGGAGCTCCCGCCGGACGGTCAGAAAACCCTTCGGGTCGGCCATTGAAGAAGTCCCCCTCTCAGCTCTGCGCGGCGGCCATGACGGCCTCGTCGACGTCGCGTCCCTCGGCCTCGGCCCTGGCCATGGCGTCCAGGACGCGCCGGTAGTCACGCGGCATGATCTTGGTGAAGCGGGTGGCGGCGGCGGTCCAGTCGTCCAGCAGGCGGCGGGCGACGGCCGAGCCGGTCTCGTCGGCGTGCCGTTCCACCAGCGTCCGGACGAGGCCCAGGTCGGTGGAGTCGAGCGGTTCCAGGTCGACCATCTCGCCGTTGACGCGCTCGGGCACCAGGTCCAGGACGTAGGCGATGCCGCCGGACATCCCGGCCGCGAGGTTGCGTCCCGTCCGGCCGAGGATCAGGGCGCGGCCGCCGGTCATGTACTCGCAGGCGTGGTCGCCGACGCCCTCGACGACGGCGGTGGCGCCGGAGTTGCGGACGCAGAACCGCTCGCCGACGATCCCGCGCGCGAACAGCTCGCCGGACGTCGCCCCGTACAGGATGACGTTGCCGCCGATGATCTGCTCCTCGGCCGCGAACCCGGCGTCGCCCGGAGGCCGCAGTGTCAGCCGCCCGCCGGACAGGCCCTTGCCGACGTAGTCGTTGGCGTCGCCGACCAGCCGCAGCGTGATGCCGCGCGGCACGAACGCGCCGAACGAGTTGCCCGCCGATCCGGTGAACGAGACGTCGATCGTGTCGTCGGGCAGCCCCGCCCCGCCGTACCGTCTAGAGATCTCGTGGCCGAGCATGGTGCCGACCGTCCGGTTCACGTTCGTGATCTTGGTATCGATCTTGACCGTTTTACCGAACTCGAGCGCATCGCGGCTCTGTGCGATC
>JBOHBY010000747.1:0-1760 GCA_050698635.1 Spirillospora sp. | reverse complement strand
GCTCCTGCGTCCGGACGACGTTCACCGGCAGCGGCTTCAACCTGGCGGCGACCTTCGCGGCCTCGACGTCCTCCGGAATCGCCAGGTAGACCGCGCCGGGACGCTCCGTCTGCGCCGTCTTGAACGCCTTGCGCACCATCTCCGGCAGCGCCTCGGCGGTCGGCGCCAGCTCCGACCACTTGGTCACCGGGCGGAACAGCGACACCAGGTCGACGATCTGGTGCGACTCCTTGTAGATGCGGTCCAGCCCGACCTGCGCGGAGATCGCCACGACCGGGGTGCTGTTGGTGGTCGCGTCCGCCACGCCGAGCTGGAGATTGATCGCGCCGGGCCCGAGCGTCGCCGACGCCACGCCCGCCTTGCCGGTGAGACGGCCGTAGATCTCCGCCATGAACGCCGCGCCCTGCTCGTGCCTGACGAGGATGTACCGGATCGACGAGTCGTTCAGCGCGTGGACGAAATGGATGTTCTCCTCGCCCGGAATGCCGAAGACGTAGTCGACCCCCTCCGCCTCAAGGGCCCTGACGAGCAGGCGGGCCGCGTCCTGCTGGGCGGGGGCTTCTTGCGTGGACATCGTGTGTCCCATCTCCAGTCTGCTGATCGCTGGGTGTTGTCACGTTCAGCATCCGGAGCCCTACCCGAATTCCGCCGATCGGTGTGTGATCGCTCTCAGGAGTCGGCGATGTCCTTGATCGCGCGCAGCGTCGGCTCGTCCCGCACCCCGGCGATCAGCACGGTGGTGACGGGGCTGTCGCGCCACAGGCCGAGCCGCTCCCTGATCCGCCCGATGGGGCCGAGGAGGGAGATCGCGTCGGCGAGCGCGTCGGGCACGGCCCGGATCGCCTCGGCGCGGTGTCCGTCCAGGAACAGCTCCTGGACGCGGACCGCCTGCTCCGCGTAGCCGAGCCGGCCGATCAGGTCGAGGTGGAAGTTGCGCTGCCGCGCGCCCATCCCGCCGATGTAGAACGCGACCGGGATCTTCGCGAACTCCAGCGCGGCCGGGAGGTCGTCGGTGACGATCGTGTTGACGGTGGCGGCGATCTCGAAGCCGTCCGGACGGTCCGCCAGCGACGCGCCGAACACCGCGTCCATCCGCGCCGGGTCGACGAACAACGGCAGCCAGCCCTGCGCGATCTCGGCCGACAGCGCGACGTTCTTCGGCCCTTCGGCGCCCAGGTACACGGGGATGTCCGGGCGGACGGGATGGGCGATCGACCTCAACGGCTTGCCGAGCCCCGCGCCGCCGGGCAGCGGCAGCGGGTAGTGCGGGCCCTCGCTGGTCACCGGGGCCTCGCGGCGCCAGACCTGCCGGACGATGTCGACGTACTCGCGGGTGCGGGCGAGCGGCTTCGGGAACGGCTGCCCGTACCAGCCCTCGACGACCTGCGGCCCGGACGCGCCGAGCCCGAGGATCACCCGCCCGCCCGACAGCGCGTCCAGCGTCAGCGCGTGCATGGCGGTCGCGGCGGGGGTGCGCGCCGAGATCTGCGCGACGGCGGTGCCCAGCCTGATCCGGGACGTGCGGGCCGCGTACCAGGTCAGCGGGGTGAAGGCGTCCGAGCCGTAGGCCTCTGCGGTGAACACCGAGTCATAGCCCTGGCGCTCGGCGGCCAGCACGGTCCCGGTCTGGTCGTCGACGTCCCGCTGCCAGTAGCCGACGTTGATGCCGAGCTTCAGTTCCGCGGTCACGGTGCACCCTCCGGGGATCATCGTCGCACCGCGATGCTAGAACACGTTCTAGTCGCCGGAAAGGGCCGGGG
>JBOHBY010000746.1:0-8554 GCA_050698635.1 Spirillospora sp. | reverse complement strand
GGCTGGGGCCGTCCTCGACCCGGGCGTGGCGGACCGGCCGCTGGACGCCGACATCGCCGCCGCCGCGGACCTGCTCCCCCGCCTGGCCCGGCTGCATCCCTGAGCCCCTGCCCCTGCCCCTGACCGGCTAGCCGGGCGACTCGCCGGGGGGCTCGCCGGTCGAGGCGCGCACGCGCAGCGACGGCTCCCGCACGACGCGGCGCTTGCGCGGCTTGCCGTCGATGACATCGACGATGAGCCGGACGGCGGAGTGCACGATGCCGTCGATGTCCCAGTCGACGGAGGTGAGCGGCGGCGTCAGCAGCGCCGACATCGGATGGTTGTCGTACCCGCAGACCGCGACGTCGCCCGGGACCTCCAGGCCGAGCTCGCGGGTGGCGGCGTAGACGCCGTAGGCGATCGAGTCGGCGAAGCAGAACACGGCGGAGGGGCGGTCGGGGCCACCGAGCACGCGCATCGCGACCTCGGTGGCGGTGGCGAGCGACTGCGGCACGACGACGACGTCGACCCGCAGGCCGAGGCGCTCGGCCTCGGCGTTGACGTGCACGTCGGCGGGACGGTCGGGGGTGCTGGCGCCGGTCGGGGTGAACACGGTGAGGCGCTGGTGCCCGAGGTCGCGCAGGTGCTCCAGTGCGAGCGTGACGCCGCGCCGGTTGTCGAACACGACCTCGCCCTGCGCCTGGCCGCCGTGCAGCGCGTCGCCGATGGACACCACCGGGACGGTGCCGGCCAGCTCCGTCCACAGCGCGGCGGACGGGTCGAGCGGCTGGACGATCAGGCCGTCGACCCGCTGGTCGCGCAGCCGCCGGGCGAGCGCCAGCTCCCGCTCGGGATCGCCGACCGCGTCGACGATGAGGGCGTAGCGGTCGCGGGCGAGCAGCGCCCGGCCGATGCCGACCGCCAGGGACTGCTGCCAGTAGTCCTCAAGGGAGCCGCACAGCAGGCCGACCTGGCCGGTGCGGCCGCTGGCCAGCGCCCGCGCGATCGGGTGCGCCTCGTAGCCGAGCTCGTCGGCCGCGGCGCGGACCCGCTCCTGCGTCACCTCCGACGTCTGGATGCCGCGCAGCGCGTACGACACGGCCGCCGGCGACAGCCCCGTCGCCTGCGCCACTTCCCGGATGGTCGCGCGCTTGCGCCTCTCCGACATCCCCCCAACCCTAGACGCCGCCGCTGACAAAACCGCGAACCCCACTTGACGGGACGTCTTCTGAATCGCTTCACTGAAACGGTTAACTGATGCGGTTCAGTAGCCGTGTCCAGCGCGTGAGGAGGCGGCCTGTGTCGTCTGAGATCCTGTCCCGTCCCGCCGGATTCGAGCGGCTGCCGGATCGTCGGCTGGACAAGCGCGAGTTGCGCGCGCTGGTCGACGATCTGGCGGAGCGGCCGGGGCTGTGGCGGCGGCACGTCGCGTTCTCGGGCGGGCGGCGCCACTACGCCTCGCTGTACCGGGACGAGCACGTGGACGTTTGGGTCCTGTGCTGGACTCCGGACAACGACACCGGCTGGCACGACCACGACGTGTCGTCGGGCGCCGTCCGCGTCGTGGCCGGGGCGATCGAGGAGAACAACCCGCGCATCGGCGGCGACCCCGCCCGCACCGTCGTGGGCGAGGGAGGGTCGTTCTGCTTCGGCCCCGACCACATCCACCGGCTCACCGGCGTCGACGACGCCAGCGTCTCGATCCACGCCTACTCGCCGCCGCTGGACCGTCTCGGCCAGTACTCCATCGACGGGTCGGGCGTGATGCGCCGCCTGACGGTCAGTTACACCGAGGAACTCCGGCCGCCGGACGATCCGTCCTGACGCGCCGCAAGGGGGTTGGGAAGTGAGAGCCTTCGGTGGGCCCGACCGGGGGAGACGGGCCCACCGAAGGAAGGCGCGTCCGGCCGAAGCCCGCTCACATCGGCCGGACGCTCACATTTCTTTCAGCGTCGGTGGCCGACAATGTGTTACACCGCGCGTTTCCATCGACCCGGAATCCAGCGGCCGGTGAGGGCGCACACCGTGATGACGACGGCGAAGGACACTCCGGTGGCGCGCAGAAGTCCGGCCTCGTAGTACGTGTCTGTCACCAGGTTCAGGGCGAGGAATCCGGCCACGCCCGCTACGCACAGTGCCGCGAAGACTTGTGCGCCCCAGAGCGCGATACGTTTCGCGTCCGCACCTCTTAGTGCCTCGCGGAGCGCGCACGTGGCGGCGGTCAGGCAGACGAGAAGTGCAACCAGGGCTGCGACGAGGGGCGTCCCGAAGTTCACGCCGTAGCGGATCGCCAGCGCGGGGACGAAGAAGAGCACGAGCACCCAGCGCAGCCCACCAGCGATGGACGACAGCGCGACATCCGTGTCCTCACCTTGCGGTTTCAGGCGTGGCGCGGACGCGGCCCAGCGCGCTGCTGCAAGTACGCACATCGCGATCGCCGCGCCTGGCAGGCGTTCGGTGAAGTGCCCGAGGTTATAGAGGAGGGCGGTGTCGTACACGGTGAGCACAAGGTGCCCCAAGGCCCAGACGGAGACCGCGAAGACGAGCATCTGCGTGAACGTCACCGCTGTAGGCGCGTCCTGTTCCTTTTCCTGGGCGGCCAGCCAGCGGAGGAGCAGCGGGGTCGCCAGTGCCGCGCAGATGCGGATTGCTGTGTCGTCGACCGTGTAGGGGTTGTGCAGGTCCCACTCGACCGTGCAGAAGACGAAGGTGTAGGACGCCGATGCCGCCCACACCAGCCAGGAACGGGCTACGCGCTGGTAGAGGCCGCGATCCAGCCACCGCAGGACGGTGACATAAGCCAGCAGCACCAGTGGCAGCTCAAGGAATGCCTGCACCCGTAGGACGGACGGCGCCAGCAACTCAGGCCAAGGGAAACGGTCTGCGACACCCTGCATGGTCGAACCGTCAGCCAGGGCGAACCAACCGTCCGGCAGGTATTTCGCGATGAACGATGGGTCTCCGCCATACACGCGCATCACGTACACGGTGAACAAGACCTGGTTCACGTACGCGAGCGCGACCACCGAGAAGAGGAACGTTTCTGGGCGTGCCCATGCGCGCGTGCCACTTTCCGCACGTTCATCTGTGGGTCGTGTCAGCCGGGGTGCGGTCGCGAGGCTCAGTGCCGTTGACGCCACCACCGCTGTGTCCACCCCGATCGCCGTGCCCACCCCGATCGCCGTGCCCACCCCGATCGCCATGGCCGACCAACTTAGCCACCGGGTCGGAAGCCCGCATCGGTTCGAGGGCGGCGAGCAGGCGCTTGCGCATCCAGGCGGCGCCGGGACGTTCGACGAGCCGGTGTACGGCGTAGGCGGCGAGCAGGGACGCGCCGATGGCCACCGCGAGCGCCGCCCACCTGTTGAGCTCCGGGTACACCGCGTCCAGCAAGGGAAGCGCCAGCTGCGAATGGACGAGGTACAGCGGATAGGTCAGCGCCCCGAGAATCGTGAGGCCGCGCCACCGCGCCCACTTCAGTTTGCCCGTGGCGACCAGCGCCATCATGGCGAAGATGCCGGTGATGACGACGCTGACCACGGCCTGGTCCGCGTCGTGGAAGACGTGCTCCGCGCGCCACACGCCCCAGCGCAGCGCCAGCAGGTACGCGACGGCCACGAATCCCCAGAGCAGCAGCGTCGACCCGAACCTGTGGATCATGAAGAGCGCCATGCCCGCGATGAAGTACGGGCTCCACGTCGGGACCAGCATCACCTGGAGCAGCTTGTTCCCGGCCTCGTCCGCGAAGAGGCCGCCGAACATCCAGGCCGCCATGAAGATCAGGCAGGAGCGGTAGGTGATGCCGATGGCGGCGAGGACGGCCGCGAGAACGTAGAAATGCAGCTCGACCCAGAGCGTCCAGTAGACGGCGTCCACGTTCCGGACTCCGACCCCGCCCTGCAACATCGTCAGGTTCGGCACCACAAGACCTGGCCTGCCGTTCCCCTCCCGGAAAACGGCGTAGACGAAAGCGCCGAGCAGCACGCTCACCCAGTACGCGGGCATCAGCCGGACCAGGCGGGAAATCCCGAACTCCCCCGGCGAGCGTCCCCACACGCTCATCAGGATCACGAAACCGCTGATGACGAAGAACAGGTCGACGCCGAGATAACCGAACCGGGCGGCGGGCGCGACCTCAGGAAACAAGTCTTCGGCGGGCTCCGGCCACGCTCCGTCGCCCCAGAAACCGGTGAAGTGGAACAGCACCACGGCCAGAGCGGCCAGGAAGCGCAGGAGGTCGAGTTCGCGGAGCCGTTCCGGTCGGGTCACCGCGGAACCCTTTCGGCGTCAGGTTTCCCGCCCCGAGCCGGAAGGTGAACGGAAGGTGTAGGCGAGGCCGCGATTCCCTCCGCGATTACTCAGCGCGACAATTGATAACGGGCTCGCCACGCCGTCCGGGACGCGCCCCGATTCGCGCGCCGGATCAGTAGGATGCGGTGCGACCTCCGAGACTTTGATGCTCCCCCGGACGACTCATGTTCTTTGACATTCTGCTGGGCTTGGAAGAATCGTCCTGGACGATGGGCGGTTCTCGATGACGTCTCGCCGCGCGCGGCGCGGCGCGTTGGCCTTCGTGCTGTGCCTGGGCCTGGCGGCGACGCTGACCGCGACGGGCTGTTCGGCGATCCGGGGCTCGGTACACCGGCAGGCGGCGGCGGACGGCCCCGGCCAGCGAGACAGCGGCCCGGGTCAGCGGGGTGACGAGCGTAAACGCGCCAAGGCCCCGTCCGTGGTGATGTTCCTCGGCGACAGCTACACGGTCGGCGACCGGGGCGTCTTTCCGGAGGAGACGTTCGCGTCCGCCACGGCGCGGCTGCTGGGCTGGCAGGTCATCGTCGGCGGGCGCGCGGGCGCCGGGTTCGTCAAGCCGAGCTCCGGCCTCAACTACCTCGGCCTGTACGAAAGCCAGCTCGGCTGGCGGCCCGCGCCCGACCTGCTGATCGTGTCCGGTGGGCACAACGACTGGCGCGTCCCGGCGCCGAAGGTCGCGGTGGCGGCGCGGCTGCTGGTCGAACGGGCCCGGCAGCGCTGGCCCGGCACGCACATCGTGCTGATGGGCCCGCTGTGGGGGACGGAGCCGGCGCCGCGGGGCGCGGTCGCCGTCCAGGTCGCGTTGAGGGCCGTGGCCGCGCAGCTCGGAGTGCCGTTCGCCGACCCGATCAGCGAACGGTGGATCACCGGCGACCGGGCGAGGCGCACCGGCAACTCCGCCCTGTACATCAAGCGCGACCGCACCCATCCGAGCCCGGCGGGCCACCGGTACGTGGCGACCCGCCTGGTCTCGGACCTGCGGCGGTTCGGCCTCGCCCAGCCCGTCCGCGGCGGCTAGCCGAGCGCTAGCCGAGCGCGGGGCGGGCGAGGGTGAGGGAGAAGTCTCCGGCCGCGTCCGTCCAGAACTCGGCCGGCTCCATCCCGGCCGCGGCGAGTTCGGCTTCGAGACGTTCGCGGCGGAACTTCGCGGAGATCTCGGTGCGCAGCTCCTCCCCGGCCGCGAACGGCACCTCCAGGTCGAGGCCGCGGACGCGGACGTCCTGGTCGCGTACGGAGCGCAGCCGCATCTCGATCCATTCCTGCGCCGCGTCCCAGACGGCGACGTGCTCGAACGCGGCCGGGTCGAAGTCGGCGTCCAGCTCCCGGTTGACGACCCGCAGGACGTTCCGGTTGAACTCGGCGGTGATCCCGGCGGCGTCGTCGTAGGCGCGGACGAGCCGTCCCGGGTCCTTGACGAGGTCGGCGCCGAGCAGCAGGAAGTCGCCGTCGGACATCGTGGCGCGGACGCCGCCGAGGAACCCGATCCGGTCGGCGGGCGGCATGTTGCCGATCGTCCCGCCGAGGAACGCGACAAGGCGCCGCTCGCCGCCGGGCAGCAGGTGCAGGTGCTGCTCGTAGTCGGCGACGACGGTCCGGACGGTCAGCCCCGGATGGTCGGCCGCGATGCCCGCGGCGGCGTCCGCCAGGAAGTCGCCGCTGACGTCGACCGGGACGTACGTGCGGAGCGTGCCGGAGAGCGCGTCAAGCAGGAGGCGGGTCTTCTCCCCCGAGCCGGCGCCGAGTTCCAGGAGCGTCCGGGCGCCGGTGGCGGCGGCGATGTCGGGCGCCCGCGCGACGAGGATCTCCCGCTCGCGGCGCGTCGGGTAGTACTCGTCCAGCCTGGTGATCTCCTCGAAGAGCGCGCTGCCGCGCTCGTCGTAGAACCACTTGGGCGGCAGGGTCTTGGGCGTGCCGGTGAGCCCGTCCCTGACGTCCTTGCGGAGCGTCTTGGCGAGGTCGTCGGCGGTCAGGAACCGGTCCACGTGGTTCTCCTTCAAAGCGGGTCTATGCGGACGCCGGCGGCGAGGCCGGCGGTGACGAGCGAGCGGTCGGGGACGGGCGTCCAGCCGGGATCGCCGTCGAGCGGCTCGGACGCGATCCGGATCTCGTCGTCGTCCTCGCGGACGAACAGCGAGTCGCCCCAGGTCGTGGCGGCCAGGGACGTCCCGTCGGAGGCGAGCAGGTTGTAGCGGCCGGGTGAGAGCGCGGTGACGGCGGCGACGACGGCGGCGAGGCCGTCGCCCAGCGGGAGGCCCTCCCGCCAGTACCGGACGGCGAGCGCGAACAGCGGCGCGGAGTCGACGGGGGCGCGGGCGTCCGGGACGCCGGAGACGTCCCCGGCCAGGTCGCGGAGCTTGGACTCGACACCGTCGTAGTCCTCGACCTTGCCGTTGTGGCTGAACAGCCACGTCCCGGCGCGGAACGGCTGCGCGCACGACTCGTCCACGGGGAACCCGACCGTCGCCGACCGGAGCGCCGCGACCGCGCACGACGCGCGCACGGCCCCGGCGACCTCGCGCCACGACCGGTCGGTCCAGAGGGGCTGGGCGCGGCGGAACCGGACGGGCTGCCCGTCCTGGTACCAGCCGACGCCGAACCCGTCGGCGTTGAGCAGGTTCCCCTGGGTCATGCGTGGTGCGTACGCCTGGGTCTCCAGGGAGTACTCGCCGTCGTAGACGAGGGAGTGCAGCGTCCGGTCAGGCCCCAGGTAGCCAAGGTGACGGCACACTCTCAGGCCCCTTCCGCTGGGGTCCGCGCGCAGCGGAAGCCGGAGAAGATCTGCCTGCGGATGGGGTAGTCCCAGTTGCGGAATGATCCGCGTACGGCGAGCGGGTGCGTCGCCCACGATCCGCCGCGCAGCACCTTGTATTCGGGTCCGAAGAAGACTTCCGAGTACTCCTTGTAGGGGAACGACCGGAAGCCCGGGTAGCCGTGGAAGTCGGACGACGTCCATTCCCACACGTCGCCGAGCATCCGCCTGACCCCGTAGGCCGAAGCGCCCGACGCGTAGGAGCCGGTCTCCGACGGACGGAGCAGTTGCTGCCCCAGGTTGGCGTGGGCGTCGGAGTAGTGCTCGCCCCAGGGGTACGTGCGGGAGCGCTCTGCGACGGGGTCCCAGCGCGCGGCCTTCTCCCACTCGGCCTCGGTCGGCAGACGTTTTCCGGCCCAGCGTGCGTAGGCGTCCGCCTCGTACCAGGACACGTGCTGGACGGGCTCGCCCGGCGGGACGGGTTCCGTCCGTCCGAACCGGCGCCGCATCCACTGCCCGCCCTCGCGGGTCCAGAACGCGGGGGCGCGTTTGCCGCCGCTGGTACGCCATTCCCATCCGGCCGGGTCCCACCAGCGCGGGTCGTCGTATCCACCGGCTTCGATGAACGTTATGTAGTCGGCGTTGGTCACCGGTTCTACGTCGATGTAGTACGCGGGAACGTCCACCATGTGCGCCGGACGTTCATTGTCGTACGCCCACGGATTGTCGGACGTGCCCATCTGGAATGGACCGGCCTCGATCAGCACCTCGTCCGTCGCGGAACGTCCGCCGCCGTTCTGGAGTGGCTCGGCCAGGGGGTCGAGTAGCGCGGGGGCGCCTTTGCGTAGCTGGTGGGTGGCGAGCATGGTCTCGTCGTGCATGTGCTCGTGCTGGACGACCATCCCGTACACGAACCCACCCGACGTCAGCGGGTTCGCCGTGTCGAACCGCACCGCCGACAACGAGTCGAGCACCTTTGCGCGAACCGTGGCGATGTAGGCACGCGCCTCCTCCGGTGACAGGAGCGGCAGCGAGGGCCGTTCGGCGCGCGGATGCTCGAACGCGTCGTACAGGTTGTCGATGTCGGGGCGCATCGCCTCGATGCCCGCAGCCGCGCGCAGCAGCCACAGCTCCTCGTAGTTGCCGACGTGCGCGAGGTCCCAGACGAGCGGCGACATCAGCGGCGACACCTGGCCGGTGAGGTCGTTCCCGGCGAGGACGTCGGTGGTGAGGCCGAAGCTGCGGTCCCGGACCGCCCCCAGTTCGGCGGCGATCAGTTCTTTCAGGTCGTCCTCGGCGATCGATCCGGGGGCGCTCATCGGGGCCATGCCGGAACCTCCTCGTGCAGGGGTGTCGGGTCGTCGGCGGGGCTGCGGCCCCGCTCGACGTACCGGCGGGCGTACTCGTCGACCAGCGGGACGAGCCCGGACGCGCCGAGCCGCGGCAGCGCGTCCAGCGCCGCGGCGAAGCAGGCCCGCGCGGCGTCGGCCAGGACCGTGTCGGTCAGCCCGCACC
>JBOHBY010000745.1:0-3034 GCA_050698635.1 Spirillospora sp. | reverse complement strand
TGCCCGGCAACCACGACTGGTACGACGGCCTGCGCGGCTTCCTGCACGTCTTCTGCGACCTGGACGCCGACTGCTCGCCGCCGCCCTGGCGCGGCGCGCTCTCGTTCCTGCCGCGCCGGCTCTGGCGCCACCCCGGGGACGTCGACGGAGAGGAGCTCGCGAAGGCGCGCCGGCAACACCGGGGGGCGCCCGGCCAGCGGTTCGTCCAGCCGGGCCCGTACTGGGCGATCGACACGCCGTCGCTGCGGGTCATCGCGATCGACACGGGCATCACGGGCGTCGTCGACCGCGACCAGGCCCGCTGGCTCCGCGAGGTCTCCGCGGGCCCGAAACCCAAACTGCTCGTGACCGGAAAGCCCCTGTATGTGGACGATGATCACCGTCCGGGCACGATCGAGGGCGGCGGGACGGTCGACGCGATCGTCCGCGACCCGGCGCACAACTACGTCGCCGCGATCGGCGGCGACACCCACAACTACCAGCGCTATCCGCTGACGACCGAGGACGGCCGGAAGATCGAGTACATCGTGTCCGGCGGCGGGGGAGCGTTCATGCACGCGACCCACATCATCCCGCGGACCCGCGTCGTGGACGAGGACCAGTTCCGCTGCTACCCCCTGCGCGGCGACTCCCTCTCCCGCTACAGCAAGCTGTACGGCCGGTGGCTGCGCCTCCCCAAGCTCTTCGAGCTCACCCCCGAGGAGGCCACGGCCGCCGTCGAGCACCGCCTCGGCATCACGGCGGGCCGCGGCTACAAGGACCCCGAACCGTCCCGCCGCGCCCGTTTCGTCGCCTCGCTCCTTGGCGTCCCGCGCGCGAACCGGCGCCGTTCCCGCTTCCTGCGGTTCCCCGTCCGCAAGGTCCCGCAGCGCTTCCGCTCCGAACTGGCCGACTGGGACGACCCGCCGTTCTTCAAGAACTTCCTGCGCCTGGACGTGACCGAGTCGCACCTGCGGATCCGCTGCCACGGCGTGACCGGCTGCGGCGACCACGAGACCGCCCCACCCGTCGAGGACGAGGTGACGATCGCGTTGCGCTGATGACCGGCTTCTTTGGAGCATCCGCCAGTAATGTCAAGAAAAGTCAGCGATCCTCCCCGCGACGTGCGCGAATGCCGTTACAGTCTTGGGTCAGCAAACGGGTGAACGGTAACGGACGGTCGGCCGGAGAACGACCGCGTCCTTCAGGAGCGAGACTCAATGAGCTACCCCCAGCAGGGCCAGCCCCACCAGCAGGCGCAGCAGCAGGCGTACCAGGGCGGCTACGCGCCCGCCCAGCAACAGCAGCAGGGCGCCGTCGCGCGCGGCACCGGCATGAACATGAAGCGCCGCAACCCCGCCGGCGCCTGGCTCGGCCTGCCGATCATCACCTTCGGCATCTACGGCCTCGTGTGGTTCTTCAAGGTCCACAACGAGCTGCACGAGTACGACCGCCGCATCGACAACGCCGCCACCAACGCGCTGCTGTCGATGCTCTTCGGCGGCATCACCCTCGGCATCTGGCCGCTGGTCATGTGGGTGAAGCTCGGCGGCCGCATCGCCGAGGCCCAGCGCGCCGCCGGCCTCCAGCCCAGCTGCAGCGGAGGCATGGGCTTCCTGCTCGGCATCCTCGGCTTCGGCGTCCTCTACTACCAGATCCAGCTGAACAAGGTCATCGACCGCTACGGCGAGACCCCCGCGGGCCAGCAGGTCTCCCTGGTCGCCTGACCGCTCCAGGAGCTACGGCCCTGGCTCCCTGAAAGCCAAGCCACGGCGAACCCCTCCGCGCACACCCGTCGCGGAGGGGTTTTGTTGTCTGGAGAGTCGGGGTCGGAGGGTTGTCGGTGGGTGGGGTCAGTATTGGGGGGTGAGGGTTGCGGTGGGGGGTGGCGCGCGGGGTGGGGGTGTGCTGTGCGTTGTGGGCGAGGACGGGGTGCGGTTGGGGGGCGTTGAGCGGGTGCCGGATTTGGTGGCCGCGGTTGCCGAGCGGGAATCGGCGGACTCGCCGCGGTGGGTTTGGGGGTCTACGGCGCGGGTGTATCCGCGATTGGTCGACGCGGGTGTGCGGGTGGGGCGGTGTCATGATCTGGAGCTCGTCGAGAGCCTTCTGCTCGGGCATGCGGGGCGGTACGGGGAGCCGCGGTCGGTGCGGGCGGCTTGGGCGCGGTCGCGGGGGGAGCCGGTGCCTCCTGACCGGGCGCCTCAACAGGAGGCGGCGCAGGCGTCGTTGTTCGACGAGGGCGACGAGGGCGAGGTCGACGACATCGAGCAGGTCGTCGCCGTGCATGCGGAACAGCAGCGGGTTATCGCCGGGCTGGACGGGTTCGCGCTGCTGGCGGCGGCCGAGTCGGCGGGTGCGCTGGTCGCGGCCGAGATGGGGCACGACGGGCTGCCCTGGTCGGCGGACGAGCACGACGCGCTGCTCACCGAGTTGCTTGGGCCGCGTCCGGTTGGTGGGCTTCGGCCTCGCAAGCTGCAAGACCTCGCTGATCGCATCAACGCGGCCTTCGGTCCACCGTCCTCCAGCCCCCACCCACCACCATCCAATCGACGAGCTCCGCTCGGCCCGCGTGTGCATGTGAATCCTGACTCGCCGGCGCAGATTCTCAAGGCGTTCGCGTCGGCGGGGTTGCCGGTCGCGTCCACGCGGGCGCATGTGCTCAAGCGGCTCGACCATCCGGCGGTGCCGCTGCTGCTGGAGTACAAGGAGCTGTCGCGCCTGCACGCGGCTCACGGGTGGGCGTGGCTCGACTCGTGGGTGAGCGGCGGACGGTTCCGTCCCGAGTTCGTGGTCGGGGGTGTGGTGTCGGGACGGTGGGCGACGAGCGGTGGGGGCGCGTTGCAGATTCCGCGCGTGCTGCGGAAGGCCGTCGTCGCCGATCCGGGGTGGTCGCTGGTCGTCGCCGACGCGGCCCAGCTCGAACCGCGCGTGCTCGCGGCCCTGGCGGGTGATCGGGCGTTCACCGACGCGGCGGCGCAGGGCGATCTGTATGCGGCGCTTTCCGATGCCTTCCACGACGAGGGAGGTGAGGGGATGAGCGCGCGGGACAAGGCGA
>JBOHBY010000744.1:0-11224 GCA_050698635.1 Spirillospora sp. | reverse complement strand
GGTCGTGGGTGACCATGACGATCGTCTGGCGCAACTCGTCCACGCAGCGGCGCAGGAACGCCAGGACGTCGGCGCCGGAACGGGAGTCGAGGTTGCCGGTCGGCTCGTCCGCGAAGATCAGCTCGGGGCGTCCGGCGAGGGCGCGGGCGCAGGCGACGCGCTGCTGCTGGCCGCCCGACAGCTGGGCCGGACGGTGCGAGAGCCGCTCGCGGAGCCCGACGGTGTCGATCACCTCGTCCAGCCAGGCCCGGTCGAGTTTCCGGTTCGCGATGTCGGCGGGGAGCGTGATGTTCTCCAGCGCCGTCAGGGTCGGGACGAGGTTGAACGCCTGGAAGACGAAGCCGACCCGGTCGCGGCGCAGGCGGGTGAGGCCGCGGTCGTCCAGGCCCGTGATGTCGGTGTCGGCGACGTGGACACGGCCCGAGTCGGGCGAGTCGAGACCGGCCATCACGTGCATCAGCGTCGACTTGCCCGACCCGGACGGGCCCATCACGGCGACGAAGCGCTCGCGGGGGATGCCGACGGTGACACCGTCCAGCGCGGTCACGCGGGCGTCGCCCGTCCCGTACGTCTTGCGCACGTCTTCGGTTCGTGCGGCGAACTCGGTCACGTTGGTGCCCCTTTCCGTACTCCTTGATTGGAGCGGACGCGTCGCGGCGCGCGGCAGCGCCGGACGGAGGGGACGCGCACGACTTTTGTAGGGGTCGCGTGTCCTTGGCTGATCGGCGCGGTTGTGGTCAACTAAAATCACTGAGAATGGGTGGGAGGGCATCATGCGGGATCACACGGACGGGGTGTCGCCGGCCGCGTCGCTGGCCGACAAGCTCGAATGGCTGATCCAGAACCTGTGGCCCGCGCATGCGGACCCGCCGCGCAACAACGTGGAGACCGCCGCCGCCATCGCGACCGCCACCGGCGAGGACATCTCGTCCACCACCGTGTGGAAGCTGCGTACCGGACGGCAGGAGAACCCGCAGCTCAAGACGCTCACCGCGCTCGCGACGTTCTTCGGCGTGCCGATCGGGTTCTTCGGCTTCCCGAGCGAGGCCGAGCCGATCGGCGACGACCTCACGCTCAAGGCGCTGCGGCGCGACGTCGAGACCGGTGTCATCCGGCCCGAGGTGCTGCGGGCGCTGGTCGACCTGTCGCCGGAGGCCCGCTGGGTCGTGGACGAGATGATCCTCGGCGCGGCCGCCGCCGACCGGGAGCGCCACGGCGCCTGACCCGCCTTCTCGGATGTTTCGCGGGTTCCTGATCAGGTACAGGTTCGGGTGGTGGTGAGGTAACCCATACCCCGGAGGGGCAATGGCGCCGTATGTTGTCGTCCTTTCGGTGGTGGGGCTGGTGGCGGCGCTCGTCGCCGCCGTTTACGCCGTTTCGTGGGTGATGGCCCCTCGGGGGGTTCTTGAGGCGGGGCCGTTCTTGTCGGGGGCCCGTCCGGCCGAGCATGCGGTGTCGCGGTATCACGTGCGCTGGTACACGGTGTCGATGGTCTTTCTGGCCTTCGACATGGAGATGGTCTTCATGTATCCGTGGGCGCTCGTTGTCGCGTCGGTGGGTGTGAAGGCCGTCGTGGAGATGTTTCTTTTTCTGGGGCTGATCCTGGTCGGGGTGCTGTACGCGTGGCGTGAGGGGGCGCTGCGGTGGGCCTGAGGGCGTTCGCTGCGTCGCGTTCTCGTCCGCGTCCGTTCGTCGTGGCAGCGGCGGACGGGGCGGGCGAGAGGGTGAGGGCGGAGGCGGAGCTGCGGCGGCGCGGATGGCGGGCGGCCCTCTCACCTGCCGAGACGGGGATGCTCGTGGTGTGCGGGAACCCGGGCGCGGAGCTGGCGGAGGCCATCGACGTCGTGTGGCGGGACATGCCCGAGCCGCGCGAGCGGGCCGGGGCGGATCTGGCTGGGGTGGGCGGCGGCGATCCGCGTCGTGCGTTGGAGCTGGACGAGGTCCACATGGCCGGTCGGGCGGACGATCGGGACGGGCTGCGGCTCGACGTCCTGCATGTGCCGCTCGGGCCTGTTCTGGCGTGTTGGCCCGCTGGGTTGCGGGTCGATCTGACGTTGCAGGGTGATGTCGTCCAGGCCGCGGAGGCGCGGGCGGTCGACACGGCCGACGTCTCGTTCTGGGACGACGGGGCGCGGGCGGCGGCGTCCCGTCTGGACAGCGTGTCGCGGCTGCTGCGCGTGGCGGGCTGGGAGGCGGCGGGCGAGCGCGCGGCCGTGTTGAGGGACGAGGCGCTGTCGGGCGTCCCGGACGATGTGCTGGCGAGGAGGTTCGCTCCGTTCGCGCGAAGGGTCGGGCGGTCACGCGTCCTGCGATGGATGACCCGGGACGTGGGAGATGTCGCCGATCGGCTGGACGGGTGGCTGCGGGAGATCGGGGCCTTGCTGGAAGGGCGCCGGGGCGGTGGGCGGCGTGCGTCGTGGCGTGAGTCGGTGGAGGCGCTGCCGTCGCTGCTCGAAGGGGTGGGGCTGGCGGAGGCGCGGCTGATCGTCGCCGGTCTCGATCCCGATCTCGGGGCGGCCGGAGATGGTTGAGGTGCTCGTTCTGGGCGCGTTGGCGGTGGGGGCCGCGTCGCTGAACGCGGCGTTCGCCGGACGTCCCGCCGAGCCGTTCCACGAGGTGGCGCGGCTGCTGACGACGCAGCGGCGCGTCACGGCCAGGGCCGACCTGCCGCTGACCAGGATCGGTGTGATCTCGCTGCCGGTCGCGGCGGCGCTGGCGGCGCTGGTCGTGCCGTTCGGGGACCGGGTGGCGGTGGACACCTCGATCGGGGTCGTCTGGTTCAACGCGATGGAGGTGGTGGCGTGGGCGTCGGTGTGGCTCGCCGGATGGGGCGGCAACTCGGCGTTCGCGCTGGTGGGCGGGTACCGGTTCATCGCGCAGGGGCTCGCGTACGAGCTGCCGCACATGTTCGCGCTCATCACGGCGGCGCTGGCCGCGCACTCGCTCGACCTGCGGGTCATCGGGGACGCGCAGGACGGGCTCTGGTACGCGGTCTGGATGCCGGTCGCCTTCGCCGTCTACCTGATGTCCGCGCTGGCCATGGCGTTCTGGGGGCCGTTCGCGCATCCCGTGGGCGGTGACCTGGCGGGCGGCGCGGCGCTGGAGCTGCCCGGCCCGGACCGGGTCGTCTTCCTGGCCGGACGCTACGGGCTGCTGACGGTTTCGGCCGCCGTCGCGGTTCCGCTGTTCCTCGGGGGCGGGGCCGGGCCGGTGCTGCCCGGGTGGGCGTGGTCGGGGGTGAAGACGTGCGCCGTCCTGGCCCTGCTGGTGTGGACGCGGCAGCGGCTCCCGGCGCTGCGCATGGACCGGTTCATGACGGTCGCGTGGACGGTCCTGATCCCGGCCACGCTGCTGCAGATGCTCGTCGTCGGAATCGTCGTGGTGTGACGAGGAGGGGAGGAGTGGTGGAGGACGCCGGGTTCTGGGTGCTCGCCGTGGCCGCGGTCGGGTCCGGCGCGCTGGTGTTCGTCGTCGACTCGATGGCGCGGGCGACGTTCGCGCTGCTCGCGTCCTTCCTGTGCGTCGGGGGCGAGCTGCTGCTGGTCGGGCTGCGCTATCTCGGGGCGCTGGTCGTGCTGATGATGATCATGGAGATGCTGGTGATGGTCGTCTTCATGGTCATGTACATGATGAACCCGGCCGGGCTGATGCCGATGACGATGGTCCACAACGCGCGCGGCGCGGCCGTCATCGCGGGCGGCGCGTTCGCGGCGCTGGTGGCGGGGATCTTCGCGGTGCCCTGGCCCGAGCGGGACGGACGGCGCCCGCCGCGCGACCCGACGTTCGCGCTCGGAGAGTCGATCATGGGGCCGAAGATGCTGGTCATGATGGTGATCGGCGTCGCCATCCTGGCCACCATGATCGCGACCGTGGTACTGGCCACCCGGCAGGGCCGCTATGACGACGCGGCGGGGCCGCTATGACTCTTGAGGCGTTCCTGCTGCTGGCCGCCGCGCTGTTCTGCGTCGGGCTGTTCGGCGCGCTGTCGCAGCAGTCGATCGTGATGCTGATGATGGGCCTCGAACTGATGGTCAACGGCGTGATCGTCGCGGGTGCCGGGTTCTGGCACTGGGTGTCGCCGGACTCGGCGGACGGGCAGGTCCTCGTACTGGTCGCCGTGACCGTGATGGCGCTGGAGATGGCGATGGGCTTCGCCGTCGTCACCGCGCTGTTCCGCGCGCGGGACGTCGACCTCACCGATGAGGCCGGAGATCTGAAGGGATGATCCCGGGGTGGGGGAGCGGGCTCGCGGTGGACGGGTTGTCCACCGTCCTGCTGGTGACGCTCGGCTTCGTGCTCGCCGCGGTGCTCGCCTACGCGGCGGGGGACGGGTTCGGCGCCCGCTTCCACGTCCTGGTGCTGCTGTTCGCGGCGGCGATGGCCGTCACGGTCACCGCGTCCGACCTGCTGCTGTTGCTGATGGGCTGGGAGGTCATGGGCGCGATGTCCTACGCGCTCATCGGGTACGTGTGGGCCGACGCGGAGCGGGTGCGGTCAGCGGACATCGCGTTCCTGACGACCCGGGCCGCTGACATGGGCCTCTACGCGGCGGCGGGGTTCGCGGTCGCGGGAGCCCATTCGCTGCGGCTCGACGCGCTGGCGGAGGCCGACACGCCATGGCGGGACCTGATCGCGGCCGGTGTGGTCGTGTCGGCGCTGGGGAAGTCGGCGCAGCTTCCGTTCTCGTTCTGGCTGTCGCGGGCCATGGCGGGGCCGACCCCGGTCTCGGCGCTGCTGCACTCGGCGACGATGGTCGTCGCGGGGGCATATCTGCTGTTGCGCCTGCGTCCGCTGCTGGACGCCACCGGATGGGCGGGTACGGCGGTGGCCTGGGCCGGTGCGCTGACCGCGCTGCTGCTGGGCGCCGTCGCGCTCGCGCAGCGGGATGTGAAACAGCTCCTCGCCGCGTCCACGTGCGCGCAGATCGGCTTCATGGTGCTGGGCGCGGGAGCGGGGTCGGTGGACGGCGGCGCGGCGCACCTCGTCGCGCACGCGGCGGTGAAGAGCCTGCTGTTCCTGTGCGCCGGGGTGTGGCTGACCAGGGGCGGGAGCAACCGGCTGGTCGATGTCGCGTTCGGGGTCGGCGCGGTCGCGCTGGCCGGTGTCCCGCCGCTGTCGTTGTGGGTGACCAAGGACGCGGTTCTGCCGGGGGTCGGGGAACGGTCGCCGGCGTTGCTGGCCGTGGCTTTCGCGGCGTCCGTCCTTTCGGCGGCCTATGCGGGCAGGTTGCTGCTGCGGCTGCTCCGTCCGGCGGGGCGCGTGCCGGTGCCGTTGTCGCAGCGGATTCCGCTGGCGGGGCTGGCCGCCGGCGCCGCCGGGCTCGGTGCTCTCGGGCTGTCGAGCAAGCTTGAGTTTCACGCTTGGGAACTCGTCCTGTCCGGGGTGCTCGCGGTGGTCACGGTGGGTGTGGTGGTGGCCGTGCGCCGGGTTCCGGAGCCTGCCTGGGCCTTGGACTGGCTCTGGATAGAGCGTGCGGTTGCGGTCGTGGTCGTCCGTCCGCTGGTCGTGGCCGCGCGGGCGCTGGCGCGGTTCGACGACCAGGTCGTGGACGGCGCCGTGCGAGGAATCGCGCGAGGCGGACTCTGGACGGCCGGGCTCACCGGACGCCGCGTCGAGATCCCCATGGACGGTCTCGTCAGCATCGTCGGACGCGCAGCCCGGGGCCTCGGCGCGCTGGCCCGCCGCCCGCAGACCGGGCAGTTGCACATGTACCTCGCCCAGGCCGCCGTGGTGTTCGCGGTCCTGGCCGTCATCGCCGTCCTGGCCGGGGCCGGGTGAACCGTGCTCACACTCGTGATCTTCCTGCCGCTCGCCGTCGCGCTCGCGCTGCCCGCCGTCCCGCGCCGCGCCGTGACCTGGACGTGGATCGCCGCAGGCGTCGCCGAACTGGCCCTCGTCCTCGGGATGTGGGTCGCGCACGGGACGGGCGGCGGGGTGTCGTTCGAGACGAACGCGCGGTGGATCCCGTCCGTCCGGGCCGGTTACCACGTCGGCGTGGACGGGCTGTCCCTGCCGCTCCTCGCCCTGACCGCCGTCCTGTTCACCGCGTGCGCCGTGTACTCGCTGCGGCAGACGCGCCGGGTCCGGACGTTCGCGATGCTGTTCCTGTTCCTGGAGACGGTGTGCCTCGGTCTGTTCGCCGCGCTCGACCTGCTGCTGTTCTTCGTCTTCTTCGACCTGTCGATCGTCGGCATGTACTTCGTGATCCTGCTGTGGGGGCACGAGGACAGGGCGCGGTCGGCGCTGAAGTTCTTCCTCTACACGTTCCTGGGGTCGCTCGTCCTGCTGCTCGGGTTCATCGGCCTCTACCTGGGCGCGGACCCGCACACGTTCGACATGGCGGAACTGACCCGCACACCGCCGTTCGCCGAGTCGCCGGGCCTTGCGGGGCTGACGCTCCTCGCGGTCGGGATCGGCCTCGGGATCAAGACGCCGGTCGTCCCGTTCCACACCTGGCTGCCGCCCGCGCACACCGACGCGCCCGCCGCCGGGTCGGCGATCCTCGCCGGGGTCATGCTGAAGATGGGCACGTACGGGCTGGTCAGGATCGCGATGCCGATGCTTCCCGACGCGTGGCGCCGGTACGCGCTGGTGATCCTGATCGTCGGGCTGGTGAGCGTCCTGTACGGGGCGCTGGTCGCGCTCGCGCAGGACAACGTGAAGCGGCTCGTCGCGTACACGTCCGTGAACCACATGGGGTACATCGTGCTGGCGCTCGGCGCGGCCGGGTACGCGTCCGGCGACCCGTCCGGTGATGCGGACGCGCGGCGGCTCGCCGTGACCGGCGCGGTGACGCAGATGGTCAGCCACGGTCTCGTGACCGGCGCGCTGTTCCTGCTGTGCGGGGTCCTGCACGACCGGGCGGGCTCCTACGACATCGGACGGTTCGGCGGCATCGCCCGGGACGCGCCCGTCTACGCGGCCCTGATCTCGGTCGCCGCGTTCGCCTCGCTGGGGCTGCCGGGGCTGTCCGGGTTCATCGCCGAGTTCCAGATCTTCGCCGGGACGATCGGCACCGGCACCACGGCCACGGCCGTGACCGGTGCGCTGGCCGTCCTCGGGATCCTGATCACGGCGGCGCTGTTCCTGCGTGTTCTGCACAAGGCGGTGCTCGGCCCGCCCGGCGAGCTGACCTCGCGGGTCACCGACGTGCGGCGGCCCGAGCTGGCGGCGCTCGTCCCGCTGCTGGCGCTGTCGCTGCTGATCGGCGTCGCGCCGCGCGTCCTGCTCGACACGATCGAGCCATTGTCAGCGGCGGTCGTCGGGCTTGTGGGCCGCTGATGATGAACGAGAATCCGGCCGATCTCGCGCCTGAGCTGTGCGTGCTGATCGCCGGTGTGCTCGGGCTCGTCAACGGGCTGTTCCTGCCACGGACGCGGCAGTGGCAGGTCGCGGTGATCTGCATGGCCGGGCTCGTCGCCGGGCTGGCCGTCGCGGGCGTCGCCGCGACCCGCGCCGACCTGATGGCCTTCGACGCGTTCATGATCGACCCCGTCACGCACGTCACCCGGGCGGCCGTGCTCGGCGCGACGCTTCTGGTCGTCGCCCTGGCGGCCGGGCCGGTGCGCGATCATCCGCGCGAGAGCGAGCACTACGTCCTGATCCTGCTGTCGGCGCTCGGCACGGTCGTGCTCGGCGCGACGTCCGACCTGCTGGTGCTCGTCGGCGCGTACCTGCTGGCGAGCATCCCCGCGTACGCGCTCGCCGGGTTCGGCAAGGACGCGCCGGGCACCGAGGCCGCGCTGAAGTACTACCTGATGGGCGCGTACCTCGGCGTCGTGATGCTCGGCGGCGTCACGCTCCTGTACGGCGTCGGACGCGGCACCGACTACCCGATGCTGCGCGCCGGGTTCGCCGACGCGCCGTCGGCGGTCGTGGCCCTCGGCGTCGTCGGCCTGCTGGCGGGGCTGCTGTTCAAGGCGGGTGCCGTCCCGGGCCATTTCTGGGTCCCGGACGTGACCGAGGGCGCGCCCCCGGCCGTCGCCGCGTTCGTCACGACCGTCCCGAAGATCGGCGCGTTCGCCGCGCTGTACCGGTTCGGGTCCGAGGTCCGGCCGGACGGCTGGGCGGTGCTGGTCGCCGTGATCGCCGCCGTCACGATGACGCTGGGCAACCTCGCCGCGTTCGGGCAGGACAACGTCCGGCGGCTGCTGGCGTACTCGACCGTCAGCCAGGCGGGCTACCTGCTCGTCCCGGTCGCCATGGCCGGGCGGACGGACCTCGCCCAGCCCGCGCTGCTCTACTACGTCGCCGCGTACGCGGTCACGAACGTGGGCGCGTTCGCCGTCGTCCTCGCCGCCGGACGCGACGACCTCGCCGGATACACCGGGCTGCTGCGCCGGTCGCCGCTGGTCGGATTCTCGCTGGTCGTGTGCCTGCTCGGCTTCGTCGGGACGCCGCCGACCGCCGTGTTCGTCGGGAAGGTCCTGATGTTCGGCGCCGCGATCGACGGCGGCTACGCCTGGCTCGCCGTGGTCGCGGCCGTCAACTCGGTCGCCAGCGTCTTCTACTACCTGCGCTGGATCGTCCCGCTCTTCGGACGTCCGCCGGACGCCCCGCCGCCGCCCCGTCTCTCACGCGGCGCTTCGGCGGTGGCGATCGCGGCGGCGGCCTGTTCTGTGGCGCTCGGGCTCGGCAGCGGAATAGCACTTGCCGCGTCCTGACGCCGTGACGCCGTGACGCCGTCTCAGGCGAGTTCCGTTGTCAGTTTGTCGAGCCAGTCGGCGGTGCCCTGCTCGCGGTAGGCGGGCGGTTCCTGGCCGTCGAGGAATGTGCCCTGTTCGGTGAGGACGAGTCGCGTCCCGTCCGCGGCCGCCTCGAACTCCACGGTCGTGATCGAGACGGTGCAGGGCCTGTCGTCGGCGAAGAGCGTCCCCGAGTAGACGATCCGCTCGTCCGGCACGATGTCGTTGTAGACCGACTCGAACCTCAGCGTGGGTTCACCGTCCTTGCCATGGTGCAGGACGGATTCGCGGCCCCCGATGCGGAATTCGAGGTCGTGTTCGTCGCCGGGGGCGGGGAACCAGCGGCCCTTGGACGCGGGGTCGGCCCAGGCCGCGAACACCTGTGCGGGCGGCGCGAGGTAGGCGCGCTCCAGTGTGAACGTGGAATGCAGGACGGAACGCTCGGTCATGGCAATGTCCCTTCGGTCGGGTCGGTCGGGTTGGTGAGGATGTCGCCGAGGCGGTCGAGGCGGTTCTCCCATGCGGTGCGCTGGCGGCGCAGCCAGTCCTCGGCCGCCCGGAGGCCCGCCGGTTCGAGATGGCAGGTGCGGACCCGTCCGGCCTTCTCCGATCGGACCAGCCCCGCCGCCTCCAGAACCTGGAGGTGCTGCACCACCGCCGGAAGCGACATCGGCAGCGGGCGTGCGAGGTCGCTGACCGACGCCGGGCCGAGGACCAGCCGTTCCACGATCGCCCGGCGCGTCGGGTCGGCGACCGCGTGGAACACCCGGTCCGGGACCTCCTCTTTGTTAAGCACATCCTTAAGTGTAGGTCTGGCCGGTGTGATGGTCAAGCGATCGCTTAAGTAACGCGAAGGTGCGGCGGCGACCCGGGGAGCGGGTCACCGCCGCGCTGGCGGGGTGGGGGAGGACGGGCGGCGCCGCGTCCGCGACGCCTGGAGAAGGTCACTGGCGCGGTGTGGCCGGAGCGTCCTGGAAGCGGGGTGCGCGCATGTTCACCAGGCTGTCGAGCTTGTGGATGCGCTCGTCGTGCCCGATCTGGCGGAGCAGGTCCGCGACGGAGGCGTACTCGCCGTACTCGGCGGCGTACGTCGTCGGCGCCGGGACGTTCTCCAGCTCCGGGTGCTCGGCCACGTACGACATGTACTCGTGCTCGGCGTGGTCCTCGAAGTCGGCGTTCAGGCGGTAGCTCAGCTCGGGCCGCACCAGGAACAGCAGCCACGACACGTGGTAGTAGAAGAACGCCACGAGCCACGGCGCCAGCCGGTGCAGGACGAACGACTGCTTCGCCCCGTCCCGCTGGACCATGTCCTGGAGGATCAGCAGGTGCCACTGCTCGTTCTCCTGCTCCTCGCGGGTCTCCACGATCCGCTCGTAGACGCGCTTGGCGAGCGTGGAACGGCGCCGGTTGCGCGACAGCGAGAAGTAGCCCATCCGCTCCCACGCCTGGTACGGGACGCGGGCGATGAACTCCAGCATCGTGAACTTCACCAGCGTGCCCTCGCGGCCGTAGACCAGGTCCATCTGCTTGAACAGCATCTTGGCGAGGAAGCCGTACTTCAGGCGCGGGCTTTCGAGGGTCTCGATCTGCGCGGCGCGCAGCTCCATCGGGGACAGCTTCGGCGGGCCGCCGTGGGCGGGGGCGGCGATGGTGGTCGGGCGGGTCAGGGTCTGCGTCGTGTTCGTCATGCCAATGATGCTGCGTGTACGGCATGAGGCCGGGCATCGGCCGCGAAGAGACACATGATCTACGGCTGTCCGACCATGCCCGCCCGTTCCACGTACCGCGCCGGGCGTAGGGGACGACCCTGAGACGGCCTAAGGGTCGTACCCGCTCACCGTGCGGCTCAGGGGAGCAGCCCGTGCCGTTCGGCCAGGTCAAGGGCCGCTTGAGCGGCGGGGGCGAGGAGGTGGCGGTCGCCGCGTCCCACGTAGACGTACTCGTCCACCTCACCGGCCGGGGCCATGGCGCCGCGGTAGGCGGCGGTGAAGCACGCCATCCGCACATGGGCGTACGCGGGCTGGTCGTGGGCCGGCGCGCGGATGACGCCGAGCTCCTGGAAGGACGTCCGGTCGAGCTCCAGATCGAGTTCCTCGCGGACCTCCCGGGACAGCGCCGACCAGTCGTCCTCGCCCGGTTCGCGCTTACCGCCGGGGAGGTACAGCAGATCGCGGCCACGTGAGCGGACGGCGAGCAGGCGCCCGTCCGACACCTGGACCCAGGCGACGACGTCGAGATCTTCCACGGCGGTCAGTGTGCCAGCCGGAGCGTGACGGTGCCCGGTTCGCGAAGATCGAAGCGGTCGGCGGCGGAGCCCTGGTTGACCGCCAAGCCCAGCCGTCCGGACGAGTCGACCCACAGCAGCGGCTCACCCGGGGCCACGCTGCCGAACGTCTCCTCGAACGTGATCCGCTCGGTGCCGCCCGGCCGCCTCATCTCCAGCGGGGTGCCGTGCGGGAGCGGGCCGAACGCGGCGGCGAGGTCGTCCGGGCCCGCGTTCAGGATCAGGCTGCCGAAACGGTCGGTGTAGAGGACGGGCG
>JBOHBY010000743.1:0-1728 GCA_050698635.1 Spirillospora sp. | reverse complement strand
GCGCGGGTGGACGAGGCGGCCGCGCCGGAGCCGCGCCCGTGAACGCAGCCCGCCCGCGGGGGATCGCCGCGGACCTGCGGGACGAGGTGACCGACACCGCCTACGCGTTCGGGTGGACGGTCGTCAGGAAGATGCCCGAGGGCGCGGCCCGGCTGGCGTTCACCGCGCTCGCCGACCGCACCTGGCACCGCTACGGCGCCGGCGTCCGGCAGCTGGAGAAGAACCTGTGCCGCGTCCTCGGCAAGGACGCCGTCGACGACGAGGTCCGCGTCCTCAGCAAGCGGGTGCTGCGCTCCTACTTCCGCTACTGGCTGGAGGTGTTCCGGCTGCCCGAGTACGACCGGGCGCGGATCCTCGGCCGGATGCGGGTCACCGGCGAGAAGAAGATCTTCAACAACCTCGACGCGGGGCGCGGCGTCGTCCTCGCGCTGCCGCACATGGGCAACTACGAGCACGCCGGGGCATGGCTCGTCCACTGCGGGTACCCCTTCACCACCGTCGCGGAGCGGCTGCGGCCGGAGTCGCTGTTCGACCGGTTCGTCGAGTTCCGGGAGGGTCTCGGCATGGAGGTCCTCGCGCACCAGGGCGCGTCGGCGTACGGCCGCATGGCGCAGCGGCTCCGCGCGGGCCGGCCGGTGTGCCTCGTCGTCGACCGGGACCTGACCGAGAGCGGGATCGACGTCCGGTTCTTCGGCGCCACCGCCCGGATGCCCGCCGTTTCGGCGGCGCTCGCGCTCCAGACCGGCGCCGCGCTCATTCCCGTGACACTCTGGTATGAGGACGAGTACTGGGCGGCGCGCGTCCACGAGGAGATCCGGGTACCGGACGAGGGCGGCAGGCAGGAGAAGATCCAGGCGATGACCCAGGAGCTCGCGCTGGCCTTCGAGGAGGGCATCGCCGCCCACCCCGAAGACTGGCACATGCTGCAGAAGGTCTGGGTGGAGGACCTGGCGGACGAGGCTTGATGAGAGTCGGCAGACCATGAAGGTCGGCACGTGATGAAGGTCGGCGCGGAATGAAGGTCGGCATCGTCTGCCCGTACACGTGGAACGTGCCGGGCGGCGTCCAGCAGCACATCGGCGACCTCGCCGACGCGCTGATCGCGTACGGCCACCACGTGTCGGTGATCACCCCGGCCGACGACGACGCGCCGCTGCCGCCGCACGTGGTGTCGGCCGGGCGGGCCGTCCCCGTCCCCTACAACGGGTCGGTGGCGCGGCTGGCGTTCGGGTTCCTGTCGGCGGGCCGCGTCCGGCGCTGGATCCACGAGGGGGGGTTCGACGTCCTGCACGTCCACGAGCCCGCGGCGCCGTCGCTGGGCCTGCTGGCCTGCTGGGCGGCCGACGGCCCGATCGTCGGGACGTTCCACGCCTCGTTCGTGAAGTCGCGGGCGCTGTCGGTGATGTCGCCGATCCTCCAGTCCGCCCTGGAGAAGATCACCGGCCGGATCGCGGTGTCGGAGCGGGCCCGCACGAGCCTCGTCGAGCACCTCGGCGGCGACGCCGTGCTGATCCCGAACGGCGTCGCGACCGAGCGGTACACGATGGCGGACCCGCTGCCCGGCTGGCCCGGCCGCGTCGCGCCCGCCGGTACGGCCCTCCGCGACCCCGGCGACGGCGGAGCGCTCGGCTTCCTCGGCCGGATGGACGAGCCGCGCAAGGGCCTGGACGTCCTCCTGCGCGCGTTCGAGATCCTCGCGCGGCGCCGCCCCGGCCTCCGGCTCCTGCT
>JBOHBY010000742.1:0-4790 GCA_050698635.1 Spirillospora sp. | reverse complement strand
CGTCAACATCGTCGATGACGAGCCCGCGACCACGGCCGACTGGCTGCCGGTCTACAGCGCGGCCATCGGCGCGCCGACGCCGGGCAACGCCGGGAAGCACGCGGCGCCGATGGGTCGTCCGGTGTCGAACGCGAAGGCGCTCAGCCTCGGCTGGAAGCCGCAGGTCGCGTCCTGGCGCACCGGCTTCTCCCGCGCCGACGCCGCGCGCGACAACGCCGACAACGCCGACAACGCCGAGCCCGCCGATGTCAAGCGCACCGACGGCTCCCGTATGAACGGCGCCGCCCGAACCCGCTGACCCGGCCGACAGGATGCTTCCTGCCGGAACGTGACAACCGTCAACCGAACTGGAACGAGCGCTTCGCGAGCCCGAACCAGTAGCCGTCGATGACGGACCGCCGTTCCGGTGTGCCGCCGGTGTGATCTTCCGCACCCGCGCCGAGCGCCATGAACAGCGGCGCGAAGTGCTCCGTCCGTGGGTGGGCGATGTCGGCCGCGGGGGCCTTGGCCCGGAAGTCGAGGAGGGCGTCGATGTCGCCGCCCTTGACGGCGCCGTCCGTCCACGCGTCGAACTCCGCCGACCAGGCGGGCGCCGGGCCGTCCGGACCGGACGGCAGCTCGCGCAGGTTGTGCGTCGTGAAACCGCTCCCGATGATGAGGACGCCCTGGTCGCGCAGCGGCGCGAGGGCCTGTCCGATCTCGAAGAGCCGCGTTGGCTGCAGCGTCGGCATCGACATCTGGAGCACGGGGACGTCGGCGTCCGGATACATCTCCACGAGCGGCACGTAGGCGCCGTGGTCCAGGCCGCGCGCCTCGTCCCGGTGCAGGCCGGGTAGGAGTTTGCTCACGTCATCGGCCAGTTCCGGGGCGCCGGGGGCGTCGTAGCGGACGCAGTAGTAGCGTTCCGGGAAGCCCCAGAAGTCGTACAGCAGCGGGATCCGGCGGGTGGTGCCGATGCTCAGCGGCGCTTCCTCCCAGTGCGCCGACACGATCAGGATCGCGTTCGGATCCGGCAGGTCCGCCGACCAGCGGGCGAGTTCGCCCGTCCAGACGGGGTCGTCGGCCAGCGGTGGAGCCCCATGGCTGAGATAGAGCACGGGCATCCTGGACATGTTCCCCCCTTTATTTCACATTTGAACCATACCTTCGCTTGGTTGAAGGTTCAAGTCTTGAGTGTTCAATTGTTGGGTAGAGTGTCCGGTATGACGGACTCGCCATGGCTCGACGACGACGAACAGGAGACCTGGCGCGCCTTCCTGTGGACGTCGCGCCTGCTCAACGAGGCCCTCGACCGCCAGCTCCAGCGTGACTCCGGCATGCCGCACGCCTACTACATGATCCTGGCGATGCTGTCGGAGTCGCCGGGACGCGCCCGCACCATGACCGAACTGGCCGAGATCGTCCACTCCTCGCCGAGCCGCCTCTCGCACGCCGTCAACCGGCTGGAGGAGGCGGGCTGGGTGCGGCGGACCAAGAACGGCACCGACCGCCGCACCACCGTGGCCGAACTCACCGACGAGGGCTTCAAGGTCCTGGACAAGGCCGCCCCCGGCCATGTCGCCGAGGTCAGGCGGCGTCTGTTCGACCCGATGTCGCGCGAGCAGATGCTGGAGTTCCGCGAGACGCTGCACGGCCTGCTCTCCGTCCTCGATCCGGACCGTGAGGCGCCCTGCGCCCGCGGCGAAGGCTAGCGCCGGGGCCGGCCCCGGCCGGCGCTAGCCTCCGGCGAACTCGACGCGATGCGTCTTCGCGTCGGGGTGGGCGGACGCGAGCAGGCGCAGGCCCTCCTCTTCGAGCGCCGTCCTTGCGGGCTTGGGGACGGGGTCGAACGGGTCGACGCGCAGCACCGCCTCGCCCCGCTTCTTCTCGATCTTCCACATGCCGTGGACGAAACCGTCCACCAGGAACGTCGCCCGGATGATGCCGTTGACCGTGAAGATCCGCCTGCGGTGCTCCTCGGTGACGATCCGGGCCCGGTCGGCGTGGGAGAGCAGCAGGTTGTCGAAGTCCGGGACGAACCGCACCGGCGCCGGGGCGTCCGGATCCGGCCGGGGCGCGTCGGGCAGGTCGTAGAGCGTCCGGCCGTTCTCGTCCTCGAACGTGACCAACTTGGGCAGGAGCCGTTCGACGACCTCGCCCAGCCGGGTCAGGCCCGACCATTGCTGGACGTCCCGCACGCTCGCCGGCCCGAACGCGCCCAGGTAGCGCAGCACGAGATCGTCCAGGGACAGGCCGGGAGCGTCGTCGTCGCCATCCAGCCATGTGTCGAGGGTCGTGTGCTTGGCCAGGCCGGACGCGCCCCAGATGCCGCGCGGCGGAACCTGGACGAGCGGCAACCGCAGCCGGACGGCCCAGCCGAGCAGCGCCACGTCGTCGTCCGGCCACCGCTCGGCCAGCAGCGTCCGCAGCTCCTTGTCGGTGCGCGGCTCGTCCGCCAGCAGCCGCCGCGCCTCGGCGACGACCGCGTCGAGGTCGATGCCGTCGAGGTCGGCGGCCCTGGTCTTCACGTAGTTGTCCATGATGACCTGGGTCAGCGGCCGCAGCGCGCGGGCGTCACGGGCGCTGACCAGGTGCAACGTCCCGCGCATGACCACGATCCGCAGCGCGCGGCGGGCGGTCGTCAGCTCGCCGAGCTCACCGAAGTCGAAGCCGGCCAGGCGGCTCCACAGCCCGACGTACGGGGGGTTGGGCGCCTGCGACTGCATGCCGACGAGATGCTCGATCGCGTCCAGCGGAGCCATCGCGTGCCGCTCCAGCAGCAGTTGCCGCGCCAGCAAAGCCCGATTCAACCCCCGCCGCCCGAGCACTGGGGAATCAGCCGTCATAGCGTCCCCGAAGCTCCTGCCAGGTGGGAGGAGGGCCCGGCAGCTCCTCGTTGCCCGTGAGATGCAGGGCGTCGAGCATGAGCGCCAGGTAGCGGTGCTGCAGCTGGTTCATGCGGTCATCGTCGCCGATCCGGATGGCGTGCAGGTACTCCAGCATCACCGAGATGTCCCCGACCTCGATCTCGGGGCGCAGCGCCCCCGCCTCCTGGGTGCGCTCCAGAAGCCGCTTCGTCGCGAGGTGGATCGCCTGCCCCTTGCGGCTCATCTCCTCGGTGACCTCGAACGCGCCCGCGAGCCGCATCGTGAGCGAACCGGCGCCGATGTCCAGGCAGCGGCGCATGAACCCGGCGAACGCGTCCCAGGGGTCGCCGGACTCCTCCAGCGCGGTCTCGACCTCGGCGAGGTAGCGGTCCATCCCGGCGTCGGCGAGCTTCTGGAGCAGGTCCTCCTTGCTCTTGTAGCGGCGGTACAGCGCGCTGATCCCCACCCCGGCGTGCTCGGCGACCGCCGAGATCGGCGCGCCCGGATCGGCGGTGAACACCGCGCGCGCCGCCTCCCTGATCAGCTCGTCGTTGCGTGCCGCCTGCGCTTTGCGCCCGCTCATGGGCGCCGCTGCCGTGGTGTCCATGGGCCCATCATAAGGGAACGAAGAATTCCGTTCTATGTGTGGTGCCGGCCATCGGTGCCGCCCTTGACCGGCGGGCCGATATGAACGTACGTTCATGAACGTGTGTTCATACCCTGGGAGGGGAGAGATGGCGGAGATCGTCAATGTCCAGCAGGCGGAGGCGTGGAACGGGTACGAGGGGCGGCACTGGGCCGATCACCACGACCGGTACGACGCTATGAACAGCGCGTTCAACGAGGTACTGCTGGACGCGGCCGCGATCGGGCCTGGCGGGCGCGTCCTCGACATCGGCTGCGGGAACGGGCAGGTCACCCGGCTCGCGGCCCGCCAGGCCCGGCTCGGCGGCGCGACGGGCGTGGACCTGTCCGGGCCGATGCTCGCCCGCGCCCGTGCCCTCGCCGAGGAGGAGGACGTCCGGAACGTCACGTTCGAGCAGGGCGACGTCCAGGTGTACCCGTTCACCGAGGGCGCCTTCGACACGGCGGTCAGCCGGTTCGGGGTCATGTTCTTCGCCGACCCGGTCGCCGCGTTCGCCAACGTCCGCGGGGCGCTGCGCGAGGGCGGACGGCTGGCGTTCCTGTCGATGGCGCCGCTCGGCGAGACCGACCTCGGGACGATCCTCGCGGCGCTCACGGTGTTTCCCACGCGCGAGGAGTTCGTGGCCGGGCATCACGGGCCGCACGGGCCGCTGTCGCTGTCCGAACCCGCCCGGGTCGAGGAGATCCTTACGGGGGCCGGGTTCGGTGACGTCGCGTGCCGCCGCGTCGAGGCCGAGCAGAACTGGAAGCGCGGCGCCCGGGACGCGGCGGACTTCTTCGCCGGTTGGGGCCCGATCCGCCACAACTACGGCGAGGGCGACGAGATCGTGGACGCGCTCTGCGACGCCATGCGGCCCTTCGAGCGGGGCGGCGCCGTCCGCACGCGCGGCGTGGCCTGGCTGGTGACGGCACGCCGATGAGACCCGCCGGGAAGCGTCATTACGATTCGGGGTGATGTCACCTCGAAAAGCGGCCGCGCTGCGCTCCGGCGACGGGGACCGCACCCTGCGCCAGCATCTGATCGACACCGCCGAGCGGATGCTCGCCGAGCGCGGGACGGCGGCGCCGACCGTCCGGGAGATCGCCCGCGCGGCCGGGGTCGCCGACGGTGTGCTCTACAACCACTTCGCGGGCAAGGAGGAACTGCTGGCGCTCGCGCTGCGCGCCCGCGCGGAGTCGGTCGGGGCCCGGCTCGGACCGCTGCCCGAGCCCGGCACCGCGACGGTCGAGGAGAACCTGCGCGCCTACATTCGGCACGGGCTGACCGTGCACAACGCGCTGCTGCCCGCGCTGGCGGGG
>JBOHBY010000741.1:0-15580 GCA_050698635.1 Spirillospora sp. | reverse complement strand
CCGCCCGCCTGAGCGCCACCGCCCCTGTGATCGAACGGCGCAGCGTGGCCAGCCGGCCGGCGGCGGTGAGCGTCTCCACCAGCGGCGTGCGCAACACCCGCTGAGGCACCCCGTCGATCAGGTCCGTGACCACCGTCCCCGTCACGTCCGCGTCCAGGTAGGCCTGCTTGACGTGCGCGGGCACCGTGCTGTCCCTGGTCAGCAGGAACCGGGTGCCCATCGCGATCCCCTCCGCGCCGTAGGCCAGCGCGGCGACCAGCCCGCGCCCGTCGAAGAACCCACCCGCGGCGATCACCGGGATGTCCACCGCGTCCACCACCTGGGGCAGCAGGATCGACGTCGGGACTGGGCCGGTGTGCCCGCCGCCCTCGCCGCCCTGCACCAGCACGGCGTCCGCGCCCCAGCCCGCGACCTTCTCCGCGTGCCGCCGCGCCCCGACCGACGGGATCACGATGACCCCGGCGTCCTTCAACCGGCCGATCAGCTCGGGCCTGGGCGCGAGCGCGAACGACGCGACCCGGACGCCCTCCCTGATGAGCAGGGTGACGCGGTCGTCCGCGTCACCGGCGTCGGCGCGGAGGTTGACGCCGAACGGCGCGTCCGTACGGCCCTTGACCTCGTGGATCGCGTCCGCGAGCCGATCGGGCGTCATCGTCGCCGATGCCAGGATCCCGAGGCCGCCCGCGTTGGCGACGGCGCTGACCAGCCGCGGCCCCGCCACCCAGCCCATCCCCGTCTGGACGACCGGGTGCCGCACCCCCACCAGCCGAGTCAGCGGAGTGTCGAGCACCTGCCCCATCACGACGGGACCTCGCGCTCCCGCAGCGCCGCCGGGTCGAGCACCTCGCGGATGATGCGCAGTTCCTCGCCGTCCGGCAGGCGCGTCTCCGGCACCTCGTCCGGGACGACGAGCTCGAACCCGGTGGCGGCCACGACGTCGGCGGCGCGCACGCCGGGATGCACCGACCGGAGCCGCATCCGCTGGCCGGGAGTGTCGAAGTCGAGTACGGCGAGGTCGCTGACCACGGCGCGGATCTCGTGCGCGCCCCGGTCCCGGCCGACGCCGCTCACCATGTCGACCTTCGCGGTGAACACCCGCGCCGAGTGTTTCGGCACCCAGTAGCTCGTGGTGTTCAGCAGCGTGTTGCCGGGCCCGCCGCGCACGCCGAGAAGCTGCCTGGACGGACGCTCCCAGCCGCCGATGCACGAGATGTTCGTGTTCCCGTGCGCGTCGATCTGGCTCGGCCCCATCACCACATGCCGCCGCCCGTTCAGCACCAGCCAAAGATGATCGCGGAACGGCAACCAGCCTTCGACCGTCCCCGCCGACGCTCCCAACGCGACAGGTTCGGCGCTCAACGAAGGACCACCGTCGGTCGTCAGCAACTCAGGCGCGAACGTCGCCCGCGCCAGCCGCGCCCCGAGCATCGGCACGATCCCGCCCACCGCCGCCGCGACGATCTCGCCGTCGCCACGGAACAGGTCGGCGCACGCCGCCGCGCACACCTCCGCCCGCGTCACGCCGCTCACCGGCCCTCCTCCCGCCACGCGCGGACGGCGTCCTGATAGGCGGCCTCGTCACCCGACAGGAACCGCTCCTGGAAGGCCGCCCACTCCTCCGGATCGGCCGCCGCCCGGGCATAGAGCTTCTGGAAGGCCTCGTCCCGCCCGAAGTCGGGCGCGCAGTCGGTGAAGTGGGCGCCGTTCGGCGTCTCCGCGACTCCCGCGACGTGCGCGCGGCTGATCAGCAATGACTGCACCGGCCCCTCTTCGGCGAAGCGGGCGGTGTCGACGAGCCGTTCGCACGACACGTACGTGCGGTCGGCGGCCTTGGCGAACAGGTCGTCCATGTAGGGGTCCGGGCCGAGGTACTGGGCGTTGCCGCGCGCGTCGGCGCGGTTCAGGTGGACGAGCGCCGCGTCCATCCTCAACGCCGGGACGGCGACCAGCTCGCGTCCGTCCTCGTACGGCGACGTGACCGTCCGCAGCTCCGGGTTGACCTTCATCACGTCGGAGCCGAGCCCGGCCGGGGTGGGCAGGAACGGCAGCCGGTGCGCCGCCGCGTACAGCCCGAACATGAACATGCCCTCGTCGTACTCGGTCAGCTCGATCGCGCCGGACTCCCGTGCCCGCCGGAAGTGCGGCTCCAGCGGGATCGAGTCCAGGGTGACGAACGCGGTGACGAGCCGCCGGACCTTGCCCGCCGCGCAGAGCAACCCGACGTCCGGGCCCCCGTACGTCACCACGGTGAGGTCGGTGACGGGGGAGCGCAGGATCGCCCGGACGAGCGCCATCGGCTTGCGCCGCGACCCCCAGCCGCCGATCCCGACCGTCATGCCGCTCTCCAGCGACCCGGCGACGTCCTCGGCCGACATCACCTTGCCGGTCATTGCGTCCCCTTGGCGACGAAGGCCGCGCGGTGCTCGTCCCCGGCCCCGACGAGGTTCAGCTCGAACGTGAACCCCTGCTCGAAGCGATAGCTGCGCTTGACGTCGACCGGGTCGATCCCGTTCAGCGCCTCCTTGGCCCGCCGGATCACATACCGATCCTTGGCCGCGATGGAAGCCGCGACCTCCATGGCCTTGTCGCGCAATTCCTCCGCCGGAACGACCTCCAGCACCGACCCGAACCGGTGCAGTTCGTCCGCCGACACGTTCCGGCACGTGTAGACCATCGCGCGCATCAAGTGCTGCGGGACGAGCCGCGCCAGATGCGTCGCGGCACCGAGCGCCCCCCGATCCACCTCGGGCAACCCGAAATAGGCGTCGTCGGCCGCGACCACGATGTCGGCGTTCCCGACCAGCCCGACACCGCCCCCAAGACAGAAGCCATGAACGGCCGCAACGACAGGAACCTCGCAGTCATAAACGGCCGCGAACGCCGCGTAGCAACCCCGGTTGGCGCCGACGAGCGCCGCGTGCCCCTCGGTGCTCTGCATTTCTTTGATGTCGACGCCCGCGTTGAAGCCCCGCCCCTCGGCGCGGAGCACGACCGCCCCCACCCCCGGATCGCGGCCCGCCGCGAGCACCGCGCCGGCCAGCTCGTACCAGCCCGCCACGGTGAGCGCGTTGACCGGCGGCGCGTCCACGACGATCTCGGCGACCCCGTCCAGGGTCGTGGTGGAGACACCCATGCGCTACCTTTCCACCAAACATTTGTTAGAAGAAACCTAGCAGCCGCGAGCCGCCCCGAGGAGACCGGATGTCGCTGACGCTCGACCTGTCCGGCAAGACCGCCGTGGTCACCGGGGGAGTCCGCGGGGTCGGCGCGGGCATCACCCGCGCCCTCCTGGACGCGGGCGCCGACGTCATCGCGGTCGCCCGCCACGCCCCGGGATCACCGCCCGAATCCGCCGGCCGGACGGCCCGCTTCCTGCCCCTCGACGTCCGCGACCCGGACGCCGCCCAGTCCTTCGCCGACGGCCTCGCCCGGATCGACGTCCTGGTCAACAATGCGGGCGGCGCCCCGTTCCGCCCGGCCGCCGACGGCCCCGTCCGCACCCACATCAAGATCATCGAGCTGAACCTGACCGCCGCGCTGATCATGGCGCGGGCCCTGCGCCCGCGCATGCTCGAACACGGCGGCGGCTCGATCGTCAACATCTCCAGCGTGAGCGGGACCCGCCCCTCACCCGGCACCGCCGCCTACGGTGCCGCCAAGGCCGGACTGCACAGCCTCACCCGGTCGCTGGCCGTCGAATGGGCCCCGCACATCCGGGTCAACGCGCTCACGCTCGGCATGATCCGCACCGAGTCGTCGCACCTGCACTACGGGGACGAGGCGGGCGTCCAGGCCGTCGCGGACACCGTCCCACTGGGCCGCCTCGCCGACCCTTACGAGGTCGGCGCCGCCTGCGTGTTCCTCGCGTCCGACCTGGCGTCCTACATCACCGGCGCGACGATCCTCCTGCACGGCGGCGGAGAACGCCCCGCCTTCCTGACCGCCGCCACCGTGCACAAAGACCAGGCATGACCTGCGGGGTCTTCGTCAGCAGTCGTGGCCGCCCGGCGTTGTCAGGGGAGTGGGGTGGCGGTAAAGGTGTTGGACGGGTCGTAGTGGGATTTGGCGACTCGGAGCCTGGCGGCGTTCGGGCCGTAGGCGTGGGCCGTCTGCTCGGTGTCGTCCGGGCCCAGGCCGTTGGGGTAGCCGCCCGGCAGCGCGTCCCGTGCGAGGGCCTGGGAGACGGTGTCCGCCCAGGTCTGGTGCGGCTCGGCGTCGCCCGGCGGCCACCAGCCGATGATCGTCGCCAGGACGTGGCTGCGGCGCAGGCCGAAGGCCGTGCTCTCCACGGGGACCCGGGCGGCGGCGCCGTGGAACTGGCCGCAGAGCACGATCGACAGGGGTGAGGTGAAAGTGGCGGCGGCCTCGACCAGGGCGGAGATGGCGTCCGGCGTGAAGTGCGGGAGCGATCGTGTGCCGGACGCGACGTGGTGCCCGACCGTCTCGCCCTGCTTGTCGTTGACGTGCAGCAGGTCCCTGTAGGTCGTGGGCCCCACCTCGGCGAAGGCCGGGTCTCCGAGGCGTCGCAACCGGTCGACGTGCGCCTCACCGGACGCCGGGTCACCGCTCCACGCCGGCAGCAGCGCCACACCGGGCGCGCCGCCGGGACCGGTCAGCAGCACGGCCGTGACGGCCATGTCGTCCGGCGCGGTGGACAGGATCTCGTTCAGCCCGTCCAGGACGGCGGCGGCCTGCGGCAGCGGGTAGAAGATCATGCCCGCGAGGATCGGGTCGACGCGGTGCAGGCGGACGCGCATGGACGTCACGACGCCGAAATTGCCGCCGCCGCCACGGATGGCCCAGAAGAGTTCGGCCTCGTGGTCGGCGTCCGCGGTCACCGTCCGTCCGTCCGCCAGGACGACCTCGGCGGCCAGGAGGTTGTCCAGCGCCAGGCCGAAGCGGCCGTTCAGGATGCCGTACCCGCCGCCCATCGTCAGCCCGGCCACACCGACGGCGCCCACCGTGCCCGTCACGGCGCTCAGGCCATGCGTCGATGCCGCTCTGATGAGGTCGGCCGCCGTGGCGCCTCCGGCGACCGTGGCGACCGCCGCTCCCGCGTCCACCCCGACCTCGCGCATCCCGCTCAGGTCGATGACCAGTGCTCCGTCGCGGACGCCGCGTCCGAGCCAGTCGTGTCCCGCGCCCCGCACCGACAGCGGCAGGTCATGGTCGCGGGCGGCGCGCACGGCGGCCTGCACGTCCGCCGTCCCGCGCGCGTGGACGACCAGCGCCGGACGGTTGGTCACGGCCCCGTTCCAGATCCGGCGCGTCCTCTCGTAGAGCGGCCCGGACGTCGCCACAACGTCCGAACCCAGCCGCTCCGTCAGCTCCCGAAGCGCGCCCGAGCCCTCGGCGTTCACGCGACCGTCCCTCGTTGCACCATGTCGGCCAGCGTAACCAAGCAACCTCGTCCGCGCAGGTCAGCGCCGTTCAGCGTGGCCGATAGGCATCGGCGCGGTGCGTGATGGCAATGACCTCGACGAGGACGCTCTCATCCTCGATGAAGTACAGAACACGATATTCGCCGCGCCGGGCGCTGTACTGCGGTGCGAGCGGTCCGGTGAGGGGTTTGCCGACCCGGTGCGGGTTGTCGGCGAGGGGGCCGCTGATGAACTCCCAACAAGCGGTGGCAATCTTCTCCGGCATCCGCTGAAGTGCCCGGGAGGCCGCCGGACGCAAGGTGATCCGGTAGCGCTCCTGAACAGGCTCCGTCACTTGGCGGCCGCGTGGTGATGGCGCGCGATGATCGCCTTCAGAGCGGCCATGCACACCTCGTCCGGAATGCCCGACGCGTGCATCTCGGCGATCACATCGGTCTCGTCCCCGAGGTCGATCCCGGCTGCGCGAGCGGCCATGATCACACCCATCTCGTCCCCGGTGATATGGCGTCCGGCTTCGGCGTCGTGCTCGGACTCGATCACGTCGCGCATGAGTGCCGGGTCGGACAGCACCTCGATCGTCTCCATGATCGCCTCGAAGTCGTCATCGGCGATCATGACGACGGCGGGCCTGCCGTTACGGGTGACGCGAATGCGCTGGTGCGTCTTGACGGCCTCTTCGACCAGGCTGGAGAACTGCTGTCTGGCCTCGGCCACGGGAAGCGTGGTGGTCATGTACAGAATTATAGCTACCTAGACGTCGCCTTCGTCATCCGGAGACGGTGCGCCGGTGGCGTTCGGCTGTCTTGACAGCGAGGACGGTCGGGTTACTTGCCGCAGCTTGTCGCGGGGAGCTTGCCGTCCAGGAGGTAGGTGTTGACGGCCTTGGCCGCGCAGTGGTTGTGGGGGTAGGAGCCGTGGCCCTCGTCCCGGACCGTCAGCAGGACGCCGACGCCTTCGCCCAGCTCGTCCGCCATGCGTTCGGCGCCCTCGTAAGGGGTCGTCGGGTCGCCGGTGTTGGCGACGACGAGGACCGGGGCGGCGCCGTCCGCGCTGACGTCGGGGTTCGCGCGCTCGCCCTTGAACGGCCACTCATAGCAGAGGTAGACGGTCTTGGACCACGTCCCGCCGAAGACGGGGGAGGCCGCCTCGACCCGCTTGATCATTTCCTCCAGCCCCGTGAAGCCGGGCCGCACGTTGGAGTCGGCGCAGGTGATCGAGGCGAAAGCGGGGGCGTTCGTCTCGCCCGGGGCCTTACCGCGGGGGCGGCTTTGCGGGACGCTGCCGTCACCTCCGGTGAACAGCTCGCTGCCGTCGCCTCGCTTCATGACCGCGGTGAGCGCCTCCGCCAAGGGCCTCCAACGCTGTTCGCCGAGTCCCAGGAAGTCCGCGATCGCATGGGCGGCGAGGCTGTCGTCGAGTTTCTCGTCACCGCCCGTGGGCGCGGGCTTTTTCTCCAGCTTGGACAGTAGGTCGATGACGCGCTGATTGGCCTGCTCAGGGTCTCGGCCAAGAGGGCAGTCGGTGTAGGTGGTCGCGCATTGCCTGGCGAATCGGTCGAAGGCGAACTGGGCGGCCCTGGCCTGGCCGAGGTCGCTTTCGAGGTGGTTCAGGGTCGGGTCGATGGGCGCTTCGAGGACGAGCCTGCCCACGTTCTTCGGGAACAGGTGGGCGTAGACGCCGCCGATCCTGGTGCCGTAGGAGACGCCCAGATAATGCAGTTTCTGGTCGCCGAGGAGATAACGCATCAGGTCCATGTCGCGCGCCGTCTGCGAGGTGCCGACATACGGCAGGACCCGGCCGGAGTACTTCTCGCAGCCGTCGCCGCCCCCGTATGCCCTCCCCTCTCCGCATTTCACGGGGATGGTCGCGCCGACGCCTCGCGGATCGAAGGAGACCAGGTCGTAGCGTTCACCCAGCCTCGCGTAGTCGCGCGCGAACTTCGGGAGCCCGACGACACCGGGCTGACCGGGCCCGCCGAAATTGAACAGGAGCGATCCCATGCGTTTCCGGTCGGGCCCGGTGGCCTTCTTGCGGATGAGGGCGACTTTGATCGTGGCGCGGGTAGGCCGCCGGTAGTCCAGCGGGGCTTTCATCGTGGCGCATTCCCAGGCGTTCCCCGGGGCCTTGCCGCCACCTTGTGCTTCGGACGGTGCCGGGCAGGCCGCCCAGGTCAAACGCTGGCCGGTGGTGAAGGACGCGGGCAGTCCCGGTGGAGGGTTCGTCGCCTTGCGTTCGACCCGCGGGGCCGACGGCGAAGAAGTGGGATCGGGGCCCGCGATGGCGTCGCACCCGGTACCTGCCGCCAGCACGACCACGGTGGTGAGGGCGAGCAGGCCGGTCCAGGTACGCATCGGCGAACCCTACTGATCAACTGGCGGTGGCCGCCAGGTCGCAGAGTCAGAAGCACATCATCTCGCTGGCCGTGCTGAGCACGTACCAGTCATGCTGCCCATGCCCGACCCGCATGTGAGTGCAGCCTCCGGGCTTCGACCCCCAGTGACATGCCACCCACGTACCGTTACCGGACTTGTTCTTGTAGTTGTTCTGGCAGCGCCAGGCAGGGCCGTTACTGAGTTTCTTGTACTGGCCCAGTTTGAACTTGCCGTTGGCCTTCATGCTCTTGACGTACGTGGTGTTCCGGTCGATCCGGTGGCACATCTGCGCGTCGCGAATATCACCCGTGGGGCCAAAGCACCTGATTTTGTTGCCGGACGCCCCATTGAACACGTGGCTGTGGGAAACGTGTTTGCCGACCTTCCAGTGCAGAGTCGCGGCGTTCGCTTCGGACGCGAGTCCGATGGAGAACCCGGCGGTCAGCGCCATCGCCGCCGCACCTGACGCCAAGCGCCTTCTGGTGGTTCGCATGTCGTTCCCCTTCTCGGGCTTCCGCGTGACGCGGTGAGGTGAGGTGACATTAGTTGGCCGCCCGCCTGATCCCTGCCTGATTCATGCCTCATCGGCGTCAGCGCGGGCGGTATTCCTGAAGGTAGTGGTGCACCTTGTCGGTGTACGGCTTGAACCTCGCGGGGATGCCGCCCGCTTTCACGATGGTCCTGGACGAACTGCGGTACGTCGCCGCGAGGTTCAGGGCGGGGTCGCCGGGGACGCCCTTCAGATCCTTGCCCCAGTAGCACAGGAACCGGCCCATCGCCGGGATGGACATCTCCGGGGTGATCTGGTCGGGCCTCGGCTCGGGGTTGTTGAGGCCGTCCGGCTGCCAGGCGACGAGCACGCTGGGCGTCCACCGGGCGATGCCGTACTCGTTCTTCGCGGGGTCGGACAGGTTCGGGTCGAAGCCGCTCTCCACCTTCAGCATCGCGGCGATCAGGGCCGGGGTCAGGCCCGGCATCTCGCACCAGGTGCCCGCCTTGACGATCAGGTCGCGGTACCGGGCCGGGACGTCGGAGTCGGCGCGCAGCCACCGGCCGCTGTTCCCGGACGACGCGGAGCCGTCGTCACCGCCCCCGATCAGGGCCCAGAGAACACCGGCGGCCACGGCGGCGGCGGCCGCTCCGGCTCCGGCGATCACGCCGGTCCGGCGGCGGAGGCGGGGGCGGCGCCTGGTCGCCGGTGGTTCGGGGAGCGGGTCGGTCTCGATCTCGCTGGTGGCCCCGCCGAGCGCGTTCCCGAACGCCGCCGCCGACGTCCAGCGGTCCTCCCGGTCGGGTTCCAGGGCGCGCAGCACCGCCGCGTCCACGCCGGAAGGGATGCCGGGACGCAGCTCGCTCGGCGGACGGGGCGCGGACGCCGGCGGTTCGCCGGTCAGCAGGTGGTAGGTGAGGGCACCGAGGCCGTAGACGTCGGAGCGGCGGTCGGGGGCGCCGTCGATCTGCGCCTGCTCGGGGGCCATGTAGCCGGGCGACCCGGCGGGCAGCGTCAGGCTGGAGAGGTGGTCCTCGGTGCGGGCGATGCCGAGGTCGGAGATCATGAGGCGCTCGCCGCCGCCGGACGCCGACCGCAGCAGCACGTTGGACGGCTTGAGATCGCGGTGCACCACGCCCAGATCGTGCAGTTCCTGGACGCCCCGGATGATCTCGCGGGCGGTGCGCAGGGCCTCGTTCAGCGGGAGCGGGCCGTTCGCGAGCCGCTCGGAGAGGGTGCCGAGGTCGGCGTAGGTCATGACGAAGTAGGGGCGGCCGCCCGGCAGCTCGCCGATGTCGAAGACCTGGACGATCCGGTGCGAGTCGGCGCGGCGCAGCAGCCGGGCCTCCTGGACGAACCGTTCCCGCACGTCGGTGCGCAGCGTCCAGTGCTCCCCAAGGATCTTGATCGCGACGGGGGAGTCGAGCTCCGGGTCGTGCCCCAGCCACACCGAAGCGAACCCGCCCGATCCGAGGAGGCGGTCGATCCGGTAGCGGCCGGCGGCCGTCGGGTTCTCCACGCTTCCCCATCATGAAGGATCGGTGCCGTGCGTGCAGTGCCTTAGGGTGACCGTCCGGGCGCGTCGCGTGGGCGTCGCCGGTGGAATGCCTTCTGGGACGGCGGCGTTCCAAAGGTTGGCCGGAAAACGGATCGCTTTAGGTAGGTCGTTCCGGCTACGGTGCGGAGGCTTGCGGGCTGGGCGGGCCCTGCACCCTATCTTTGTCGATGGTTATGAGGACACCTGTGAGATCGCCGCTCGCGGACGCGCGTGCGCGGCTGCCGCGGCTGATGCTGCGCGACCAGCATCGGCTGCGCCGCCGGATCGACGGCGTCCAGAAGACGCGGGACGCCGGGCGGCGCGCCAAGGTCACCGCCGAGATCACCGCCGAGATCGACGCCGCTGAGCGGCGGGTCGAGCGGCGGCGGCTCGCCATGCCCGCGATCACCTATCCGGCGCGGCTTCCGGTCGCGCAGAAGAAGGACGACATCCTGGCGGCGGTCCGTGACCACCAGGTCGTGATCGTCGCGGGGGAGACGGGGTCCGGGAAGACCACGCAGATCCCGAAGATCTGCCTTGAGCTGGGGCGGGGCGTGCTCGGCGCGATCGGGCACACGCAGCCGCGCCGTCTCGCGGCCCGGACGGTCGCCGACCGCATCGCCGAGGAGCTCGGCACGGAGCTCGGCGACGCCGTCGGCTACAAGGTCCGCTTCACCGACAGGTCGAGCGACGACACGCTGGTCAAGCTGATGACGGACGGGATCCTGCTCGCCGAGATCCAGACCGACCGGCTGCTCCGCCAGTACGACACGCTGATCATCGACGAGGCGCACGAGCGCAGCCTGAACATCGACTTCCTGCTCGGCTACGTGAAGGAGATCCTGCCGCGCCGTCCCGACCTCAAGGTGATCATCACGTCGGCGACGATCGACCCGGAGCGGTTCTCGGAGCATTTCGGGGACGCGCCGATCGTGGAGGTGTCGGGGCGGACGTATCCGGTGCAGGTCCGGTATCGGCCCGTCGTCGACCCGGACGACTCGTCCGCCGACCCCGACCGCGACCAGATCCAGGCGATCCTGGACGCCGTGGACGAGCTGGGCCGCGAGGCCCCCGGCGACGTCCTGGTGTTCCTCAGCGGCGAGCGGGAGATCCGCGACACGGCCGACGCGCTGACCAAGCACTTCACGCGGCGACGGGACACGGCGGACGTCCTGCCGTTGTACGCGCGGCTTTCGTCGGCCGAGCAGCATCGCGTGTTCCAGGCGCATCGCGGGCGGCGGATCGTGCTGGCCACGAACGTCGCGGAGACGTCGCTGACCGTTCCTGGGATCAAGTACGTCGTCGATCCGGGCACCGCTCGGATATCCCGGTACAGCCATCGGCTGAAAGTGCAGCGGCTTCCGATCGAGCCGGTTTCGCAGGCGTCGGCCAATCAGCGCAAGGGGCGCTGTGGCCGTGTGTCCGAGGGCGTCTGTATCCGGCTGTATTCGGAGGACGACTTCGAGTCACGTCCCGAGTTCACCGAGCCTGAGATTCTGCGCACTAATCTGGCGTCGGTTATTTTGCAGATGACGGCGCTGGGGCTTGGTGACATCGCGGCGTTCCCGTTCGTCGAGCCGCCCGACCGGCGGAACGTCAAGGCCGGTGTCGATCTGCTTCACGAGCTGGGCGCGATCGACCCGTCTCAGAAGGACCCACGCAAGCGGCTCACCCCGCTCGGGCGCAGCCTGGCTCAGCTTCCCGTCGACCCGCGGCTCGGCCGGATGATTCTGGAGGCCGACAAGAACGGGTGTGTCCGCGAGGTGCTGGTCATCACGGCGGCGCTGTCCATCCAGGACCCGCGTGAGCGTCCGGCGGAGCAGCAGCAGGCCGCCGACGACAGGCACCGCCGGTTCGCCGACCCCACGTCCGACTTCCTGGCGTTCCTGAACCTGTGGAACTACCTGCGGGAGCAGCAGAAGGAACTGTCGGGCAGCGCGTTCCGGCGGATGTGCAAGAGCGAGTTCCTCCATTTCCTGCGCGTCCGCGAATGGCAGGATCTGCACGGGCAGCTCAAGCAGGTCGCCAAGTCGCTCGGTGTCACGCTCAACACCTCCGATGCCGCGCCGGACCGCGTCCACATGTCGCTGCTGGCGGGGCTGCTGTCGCACATCGGCCTCGCCGACGCCGACAAGAAGGACAAGCAGCGACGCGGCCAGGATTACCTGGGGGCGCGTGGCGCGAAGTTCGCGGTGTTCCCGGGGTCGGCGCTGTTCAAGAAGCCGCCGCGCTGGGTGATGTCGGCGGAGCTGGTCGAGACGTCCCGGCTGTGGGGACGCGTCAACGCGAAGATCGAGCCCGACTGGGTCGAGCCGCTCGCCGAGCACCTCGTGAAACGCAACTACAGCGAGCCGCACTGGTCGAAGAAGCAGGCCGCTGTCATGGCGCACGAGAAGGTCACGCTCTACGGGGTGCCGATCGTCGCCGACCGCCGCGTCAATTACGGTCGTATCGACCCGGAGCTGTCACGCGAGCTGTTCATCCGGCATGCCCTTGTCGAAGGCGACTGGGAGACGCACCACCGGTTCTTCCACGACAACCGCGCGCTGCTGGACGAGGTGGAGGAACTGGAGCACCGCGCCCGCCGCCGCGACATCCTCGTCGACGACGAGACGCTCTTCGACTTCTACGACGAGCGCATTCCCGAGGACGTCGTGTCCGGGCGGCACTTCGACTCCTGGTGGAAGAAGGCGCGGCGCGACGAACCCGACCTGCTCGGGTTCGAGAAGTCGATGCTCATCAACGAGACGGCGGGCGGGGTCAGCGAGTCCGATTATCCGGACGCGTGGAAACAGGGGGCACTGCGGCTGCGGCTCACCTACCAGTTCGAGCCGGGGACCGACGCCGACGGCGTGACCGTCCACGTTCCCGTGCAGATTCTCAACCAGGTCCGGCCGGACGGGTTCGAATGGCAGGTGCCTGGGCTGCGGGTCGAACTGGTCACCGAGCTGATCCGGTCGCTGCCCAAGCCGTTGCGGGTCAATTTCGTCCCGGCGCCCGACTACGCCCGCAAGATCCTCGACCGTGTCGCGCCGCGCACCGAGCCGCTCCTGGACGCCCTCGAACGCGAACTCACCGCGATGACGGGCGTCCCCGTCGCGCGCGAGGCGTGGGACCCGTCGCGCCTGCCGGCCCATTTGCGCATCACCTTCCGTGTCGTCGATGACAAGGGCGGTGCGCTCGGTGAGGGCACCGATCTGGACGAGCTGAAACGCCGCCTCGCGGGGAAGGTGCGCGGGACGCTGTCGAAAGCCGCCTCTACCGTCGAGCGTTCCGGCCTCCGGGAATGGACGATCGGCGAGCTGCCCCGCACTTATGAGCGCACCCAGGCCGGTTACGACGTCAAGGCGTATCCGGCGCTGACCGACGACGGCGACAGCGTGTCCGTCCGGATGTACGAGACGGAGGCGGAGCAGGCCCGCGCGATGTGGCTCGGGACGCGGCGGCTGATCCTGCTGAACGCGCCGTCACCGGTGAAGCTCATCCAGGGACGGCTCACCAACAAGGGGAAACTCGCGCTCAGCCACAACCCGCACGGTTCGGTCGCCGCGCTGTTCGACGACTGCGTGACCGCCGCCGCCGACCGGCTCATCGCCGAGGCGGGCGGGCCCGCCTGGGACGGGGACGCCTTCCGCGTCCTGTACGACCGGGTCCGCGCCGACCTGCACGACGCGACCGCCGAGATCGTCGCGATCGTCGAACGCGTCCTGGCCGAGGCGCACGAGGTCGACCGGCGGGTGCGCGGGACGGCGAGCCTCACGCTCGTCCCGGCGCTGACCGACATCCGGGCACGGCTCGCGGCGCTCATCCACCCCGGGTTCGTCACCGCGACCGGATGGGCGCGGCTGCCCGACCTGCCCCGCTACCTGCGCGCCCTGCAGGTCAGGCTCGACAAGCTCCCCGAGAACCCCGGACGCGACCGGCTCCTGTCCGGCCAGGTCGACGTCCTCGCGCAGGAGTACGAGCAGGCGCTGCGGCGGCTGCACCCGTCCCGCCGCGAGGACGAGTCCGCGACCCAGATCCGCTGGATGCTGGAGGAACTGCGCGTCAGCCTCTTCGCCCAGCAGCTCGGGACGCGCTTCCCCGTCTCCGACAAGCGCATCCGCAAGGCGATGGCCGCGCTCTAGCCGTCCATTTCTCAGTCGTTCCTAGTCGTCGTAGGCGAACAGCTCCAGGTGGGTGCAGTTCGCGCAGCGGAACGCGTGGATCTGGAGACGCTGCTTCCCGAGGAGCTTCGCGCCACCGAACACGCCACGCCGCAACGGGCCGACGACCCAGCGGGCGAACCCGCGCGCGTACTGGCCCGAGTCCTCGACGAACCCCTCTTGCATCTGCGTGCTCCCGCACAGCGTGCACCTCAGCTCCGTCACGCCGCGCATCATAGGCGAGCCCACCTGGACGAACCATGATCAATCGTCGGGTATGACTGGTCCATGGGGTTGCGAGAGTTCTATCCGCCCGTGGAGCCGTATGATTCCGGGCTGCTCGACGTCGGCGACGGGAACCGTATCTACTGGGAGACCTGCGGGAACCCGGACGGGAAGCCCGCGGTGTTCCTGCACGGCGGGCCGGGCGGCGGCGTCCTGCCCGATCATCGGCGGTTCTTCGACCCGTCCGCCTACCGGATCGTCCTGTTCGACCAGCGCGGGTGCGGGCGGAGCGTCCCGCACGCGGGAGACCCGGCCGTGTCGCTGGAGTACAACACCACACCGCACCTGGTGGACGACATCGAGCGGCTGCGCGAGCACCTGTCCGTCGAGCGCTGGCTCGTGCTCGGCGGAAGCTGGGGAAGCACCCTCGCGCTCTCCTACGCGCAGGCGCACCCGGAGCGTGTCACGGAGATCGTGCTGCGCGGCGTGTGGCTCATCCGTCCGGAGGACGAGGCGTGGTCGCTGACGCCGACGGGCGCGGCGCACCTGTTCCCGGCCGAATGGGCGGCGTTCCGCGACGCGATCCCGCCCGCCGAGCAGGACGATCTGCTCACCGCCTACGGCCGCCGCCTCGGCGACCCGGACCCGTCCGTTCACCTCCCGGCGGCGAGGGCGTGGAACGGCTGGGAGATCGCCGCGAACACGCTGCTGCCCGTCCCGCCGCCCGACCTGGACGACGCCACCCACCTGGCGTTCGCCCGCATCCTGAACCACTACATCGCGAACGGCGGCTTCCTCCCGGACGACGGCCTGCTCGCCGGAGTCGACCGCGTCCGGCACCTCCCGGCCGTGATCGTGAACGGCCGCTACGACATGAAGACCCCGCCCGACCAGGCATGGGACCTGCACCGCGGCTGGCCCGAGGCGGAGCTGCACATCATCGAGGACGCGGGACACGGCGGCTCCGAGCCGGGCATCCGCGACCGGCTGATCGAGGCCACCGACCGGTTCGCCGGACGCTGACCGGCACGCGCGGGGCCGGAGACTCTTCGTCACCACATGTCCCACCCAAGCCACTGCGGCATCTGGGATCAGTGCGTATGGTTCATTCCATGCCTAACAGCGAAGAGCGCGACAATAGCGGCCCCGAGGGGACGGCCGCGGCTCCCCAGGGCGCGGTCTCCGAAGGCGCGGGGGACGGGGGCATCGGCGCCTCCGGCGCCGCTCCGGCGGGCGAGCGGGCCCCGGGCGGCGGCGCCGAGCCGAGGGACACAGGTCCGGGTCCGGGGGAGTCGGTGGAAACGGCGGTCGCCCGGCTGGGCGATCCGGTCACGGTGTGGCCGTGCGCGAACTGCGGACGTCCCGTCCCGCAGCCCGTGGGGGCCGTCCGCGCCGTCCGGTACTGCCAGGACAACGACGGCGCCTGCGCC
>JBOHBY010000740.1:0-2591 GCA_050698635.1 Spirillospora sp. | reverse complement strand
CTGCGCGAAGGCGCGCAGCGCGGCGCGGAGCTGGCCCATCACGGCGGCGGCGCGGGCGCCGCGGCCCTCGACGTCGCCGATGACGAGCCCGACGCGGCCCGCCGACAGCGGGATGACGTCGTACCAGTCGCCGCCGACCTGCGTCTGTATGCCGTGCCCATGCGATTCGAGCGGCCGGGCGGGCTCGTAGCGCCATGCGATCTGGAGGCCGTCAAGCCGGGGCGGCCGGTCGCCGGGCAGCAGGTGCTTCTGGAACGCGAGCGCGGTGTCGCGCTCCTCCTCGAACAGCAGCGCGTTGTCGACGGCGAGCGCGACGCGGCTGGCGATGGCGCCGAGCAGGTCGCGGTCGAAGCCGTCGTAGTGCGGGTCGGGCCGCTTGGACAGGTTCGACAGCGCGAGGCTCATCACGCCGAGCAGCTCGCCGCGCACCAGCAGCGGCGCGGAGATCACCGAGGTGATGCCCATGGCGTCGCCGAGCCGCTTGGACGACTCCGTCGGCGCCGAGAACCGGTGCTGGACCATGTCTTCGACGAGGACGGCGTCGCGGCGGCTCATCGCCTTCTCGCTGAAGTGCCCCGGGGGGTAGTGGACGGGCTCGCCGACCTCCGCCCACGTGCCGGACGGCGGCTCCCAGCCGCCCGCGTGCCGTGACACGCGACGGTAGAGCCGGTCGCCGCTGTAGAGGTCGATGAAGCAGTGGTCGGCGAACTGCGGGACGAGCGTGTCGGCGACGCGGCGCAGCGTGCTCTCCAGCTCCAGCGAACCGGCGAGCCGCTCGCCGATGCGCTCCATCAGGCCGTAGCGGTCCTGCTCGCGCTGGTTGGAGCGCAGCGCCTCGCGCGCGAAGATGACGACGCCGTCGACCGCGCCGGACGGGTGGCGCAACGGCACCGCGTGCGCGCGGGTGTAGACGGTGGTCCCGTCGATCCGCAGGTTGCAGAACGTGCCCTCCCACACGCCCCCTTTGAGGACGTGCCTGGCCAGCTCTGTCGCCTGCTCGTGGTCTTCTTCGGCGATGCCCAGGGAGAGGATGGAGTGGCCGATGATCTCGTCGCCGCCGAACCCGAACAGCTGGCGGGCGAACGCGTTGCCGTAGATGACGTTGCTGAAGCGGTCGCAGACGATGACCGCCATCTCCATCTGGCTGAGGACGGTCTCGGGTGGCAGATGCGCCTCGTCAGGCGCTTCCCCCCAGTGGTTCATCTCCCCATCCCGATACCAGTAGCGAGCCCGCCGGTGACCACGGTGTCCCGGCCCGGCCACCCGCCGCCGTCCCGCGTGATGATCACCGGGCGTCGCGGCGCGGATGCCGCGTGTACGTCTTCCGTCGTATTGAACGACGAACCCGCCGCCGGGATACGCCCGAAAGGCCCGCTGCTATGGAGATCTTCGGTATAGACCTTCGGGTCGGCGCCCCGTGCGCCCGCCCGTACCCCCGTCACATCCGCCACATCCACCGGCGCGACCGCGCGCATCTCCGCCGCACGCACGCCGACCGTGTCAGCGCCTGCTGACGAAGACGTGTTCGGCGATGTCGCGCGGCAGTTCCGTCGCGGGACCGTCGGCCTCGTCGTCACTGATCACCTGCACCCCGTCATCGGTCGCCCGAAGCGTCACCTCTCGTCCCGGTTGTATCCCTATTTGCTTGAGTCTAAGCATCAGGTCGCTGTCGCTCTGCACCTGCTCGCTGATCCGCCGGATCACGGCGTCGGCGCCCCCCGGGCTGGCGATCGCGGTCATCACCGACAGCAGTGCGGAGTCGGAGTCGTCGCCGTGGCCGCCCAGCTCGTCCAGGCCGGGAATGGGGTTGCCGTGTGGGCAGGTCGTCGGGTTGTCGAGCAGGGAGACGAGACGGCGCTCGACGTCCTCCGACATGACGTGCTCCCAGCGGCACGCCTCGATGTGGACGTCCTCCCAGGGCAGCCCGATCACGTTGACCAGCAGGCACTCGGCGAGCCTGTGCTTGCGCATCACCCGGGTGGCGAGGCCGCGGCCGTTCTCGGTCAGTTCGAGATGCCGATCGCCCTCGACCCGCAGGAGGCCGTCACGCTCCATCCGCGCGACCGTCTGGCTCACCGTCGGGCCGCTCTGCGAGAGCCGCTCCGCGATGCGCGCGCGAAGGGGGATGATCCCCTCTTCTTCGAGCTCGAAGACCGTACGGAGGTACATCTCCGTGGTATCGATCAAGCCGTGTGAGGTCACAGCTCCCTCCTTGCGAACATTCGTCGTCCTCCCCGACCGGCACGTGGCAGTTCCCCGCAGGCAGACCGGACGAAAAATGTTCAGTCTTATGGCCGCGAGTCTACTTGCTCGGGGCCCTCGTCGCCTGGTCGGACGAAGATCCCCCTCAAGCCGGGTAAGGAGAACGCAAGATGAACACGAAAGCTTCCCAGGACGCTGAACCCTTCCTGCCGGAAGCACTCAGGACGGTCGCGCCGACCTTTCGTCGAGACGTTAGTTTCCTGCCGAAACGTCGGCTCGGGCCGTGACGCTCTCGGCCGTGCGGGTGTCGTAGCGCAGCAGCGCCGGGACGGCGAACGCCGCCACGACCACCAGTACCGCGCACGCCAGCCCGCCGCCCACCCACGACG
>JBOHBY010000739.1:0-5429 GCA_050698635.1 Spirillospora sp. | reverse complement strand
GGTCGAAGCTGGTCAGCTGGTCGGGGCGGGCGTCGGGGGTCTGCGGACGGGGCGTCGGGCCGACCGGGTCGAGGCTCGTCCGGCCGCCCGGGTCGGCGCTGGTCCGGCCGCCGGGGTCGATGCTCGTCCGGCCGGCGGGGTCGTCGTCGAGCTCGGCGGGCAGCGGCTCGTCGGGCGCGTACGTCTCCGGATACGGCTCGGCGTAGGCCTCGCCGTAGGTGTCCGACGTCGTCGTCTGCGGGCCGGGAAGCTCGTCCAGGGGAACCTCGACGGCCATCGTCCGCTGCGTGTCGACGGTCTCCCGGCGGACGATCTCGTCCAGCAGGGCGCCGGCCTCGATGGCGTCCATCCGCTCGTCGGGGTTCTTGCGCAGCAGCCCGTCGACGACGGGGATGAGCCGGCCGCCCTTCTCCGGCGGGTCGGGCTCGTCGGAGATCACCGCGACCAGCGCGGCCATCGGCTCGGCCCGCTCGAACGGCGACTTGCCGTTCACCATCGCGTACAGCGTGACGCCGAGCGACCACAGGTCGGACGCGGGCCCCGCGACCCGGCCGCGGGCCCGCTCCGGCGCGATGTAGGCGGGCGAGCCCATGACCAGGCCCGTCTGCGTGAGGGTGGCGTCACCGGAGGCGGTGGCGATGCCGAAGTCGGTCAGCACGGCGCGCTCGCCCATCCGCCCGGTGCCGGTGATCAGCACGTTGCTCGGCTTGACGTCGCGGTGCAGCACCCCGGCCCCGTGCGCGGCGTGCAGCGCGGCGAGCATCTGCCGGCCGATCTCGGCGGCGCGGTGGACCTCCAGCGGCCCCTCCTGCTTGATCACCAGGTCGAGGGAGCGCGCCTTGATGAGCTCCATGATGATCCACGGCCGGTCGTCCTCCTCGACGACGTCGTAGACGGTGACGACGCCGGGGTGACCGAGCCGCGCGGCGGTGCGCGCCTCACGGAACGTGCGCTTGTGGTGGACGGCGCGTTCCTCGTCGGTGAGACCATGCGGCAGGATGACCTCCTTCACCGCGACGTCGCGGCCGAGGACCTCATCGTGTGCCTGCCAGACCGTCCCCATGCCGCCTCGGCCGACCTGGGTGACCAGGCGGTAGCGGCGGGCGAGCAGGCGCTCACCGGTGGGTTCACTTGGCATATCCGCGACCATATCGACTTTTGCTGACAACCTTGGACCGAGCCTGCAAGCCACATCCCCCTTCCCGTACGACGTCCGTCCCCACCTGGGGGTTCGTCGCCGGACGGTGACGCGTGAACGGTTCCGCGAACGATGAGGAACCTGTGAAGACCGACCGGGCCACCGCGTGGGGGCGGCGGGGGCGGCTGCTCCGGGCCGCTCCGACGATGTTCTTCTGGTACACCCGTCGCTCCGGGATCCTGTCGCTGCTCGCGTGGGTCTCCTATGGTCTCATCCCCGGGAGAGCGAAGATCTGGGCCCTGCACCGCATCGGGTAGCTGTCTAGAGAGTTCTCGGGACGGGACGGTATCCCTGCTCCGCGAGCCACTGACGTGCCGTGCCGCGCCGGGCGTCCTCTCCACCGGGTTCCTCGGGCAGGGCGCCCGGCGGGATCGGGAGCCGGCGCTCCGCGCCATACTCCTGTGGCTCGTCTTGGGGGAGCTCGTCGGCGGCCAGAACGTCGCCGCGTTCCAGGTCGAGGACGTGGAAGCCGCCGTCCATCGCCGCCGCGACCGCGCCGAGGTCGACGGGCAACGGACGCAGCGCCCTACCGGGGCTGTCGCTGAGCATCGCGGACAACTCGGCGGCCAGTTCGGCGTCGCCCGGCCAGTTACGGTCGACTAACCGGGCGAGGCAGTCGTCGGCGAGCCGCGCGCCGCGGGCCCGGTCGTGGGCCAAGGCCGTCAGGGCGACGTCCCCGGCGTACTGGAGGACCGGGCCGGGCGGGCGGTCGCGCAGCACCTCAAGCCCGGCGGCCCAGTCCCCGCGATGCACGGCGGAGCGCAGCCGCGCCAGCGCCTCCTCGTCCCATTCGGTCACAGCGACATTTGTACAGACTTCTCGGGATGTGGGGAGGCGAATCAGCCGGGGTGTGGGGGGTGTGAGGGGGCGTGATCAGCCGGGGCGCTTGTCCTCGACGTGGACGACGTTGAGTTCGAGCCCGTCCTGACCCCGCTTCGACCGTCCAAGAAGGCCGACGACCACATCGTCGGCCCCGTCCTCGACCTCCTCGGGGGACACATAGTTGAGGACGTCGTTGTGATGCCCGTACACGGCCCATCCGGGCGCGGCGTCGAGGTCGATCGTCCCGAAGTCTCCGGCGGACGTGCCCCCGGTGACGGGCCCGTATTCGCGCAGCAGTTCCACCGCCTGCGCCGCGAGATCGTCGGCCGGCTCCATGAGAATCACGCACGTCCCGTGCTCGAACAGGACCCACGACTTCTCGTCGCCCTGAATGACGTCCCGCCACACCTGAACCAGTTCCTGTGTCACCACGCACGCGATTATGCCCGATGCCTCTGACATCTGCTCACCTTTTCACTTCCGGGCCCGTGGTGGCGAGGGCGTGCGGCGCGGGTTTCAGAAAATCGCTGGGCGTTCTTGGCCGGGTTCAGTACGGTGGGCGATGTTCTGACCGGGGAAGGTGAAGTGACAGTGGCAAAGCTCAATCAGATCATCGCCATTGAGAAAGGCGTGAAAAGCCGCGCTCAGCGCGAGCTGGCCGACGTTCTGCGCGTCCTGCAGAAGCCGGCGCTGCTGTCGGGCATCTCGCGCGTCTACCGTCCGAAGGACGAGGAGGGCGAGCCGCTTCCGCCGGAGTCCACCAAGGTCCAGGTGAAGTCCGAGGACTTGCTGCGCGACGTCGCCGCGGCGCTGACCCGGCTGTTCGACGTCGTCGCGACCAAGGACTGGGCGAACCGCGAGGCCCGCGCCGACGTCGTCGTCGACGGCCGGACGATCGTCGCCCAGGTGCCGGTCACCTACCTGCTCTTCCTGGAGAAGCAGCTCACCGAGCTGCACTCGCTCATCGACAAGCTGCCCGTCCTGGACTCGGCCGAGTCGTGGAGCTACGACGAGAGCCAGGACGTGTGGCGCACCGACCCGGTCGAGACGTCCCGGACGAAGAAGGTCCCGCGTGCGCACGTCCTGTACGAGGCGACGGAGAAGCACCCGGCCCAGGTCGAGACGTTCACCGAGGACGTCATCGTCGGAACGTGGACGAAGGTGGCGTTCTCCGGGGCGCTGCCGGCGCGCCGGGTGAACGAGCTGCGCGACCGCGTCGACCGTCTCCAGGCCGCGGTGAAGTACGCGCGCGAGGAGGCCAACGCGGCGGACATCGACGACCGGCAGGTCGGCGAGGCCGTTTTCGCGTACCTGCTCGCGTGACATACTGAGACGCAATTCCGGGCCTTTCCCGGCCCGGCCGCCGATCCGGCGGGCCAACCGGGAAAGGCCCACCGAAGACTCCCCCGCTGGAGCGCGGGGGGCGCGCTCGAGAGGGCGCGCAAGCTGAGGATGAGCCTCAGACTGAAAGCGGTGACACTGGTGGTTCGAATCCACTCCCGGGCATTCGCGCCCGGGTGGCCCAAGTCCGGTAGAGGCGGCCGCGTCAATCTCAGACTCTCGCTCCAGAATCAGCATTCGCCGTTTTCTCGCCGGCGGAGGCGGTGGATCTTTCCCGAGGTTGGCAGTTCGAATCTGTCCCGCGGCTCTCGTGCCGCGGTAGCTCAACGGAAGAGCGCGGGCAAAGAAGCTTGATCCGCCGTCTGATCAGCGCCGGTGAGCGCATACAGCGGCACACGGGCCCCGGGGCTGGGTAGCTCCCCGGGGTCCACCGCCGTTTCACGCGTCTCTCGTCCGGCCGGATTTCGTGGTGCGGTGCGCGTCAGCCTGACCAGGTTGTGACGCGGACGTCGTGGTCGGCTTCGGGAGCGGCGAAAGTGAGGAGGCCGGCGGCCTCCGCCTCGACCTCTTCGGCGGCCGTTCCGTCCGGTAGGGGCGCGAAGAGTTCGATGGTCAGGGCGGCCTTGTCGGCCTTCCTGTCGTGTTTGAGCGACCAGAGGGCGTGGACGCGTCCGTCCACCAGGAGCGTGGGCTTGATCTCCGCGCCCACACAGACGATCTTGCGTTGCTCGTCGGTCATCAGCCGGGTGCGGTCGGCGTAGGCGAGGACGAGGTTGTCGAAACCGGGCAGGAAGCGGACGGGCGCGTGGCCGCCGTCGGCGCCGTCGGCGTCGGCGTCGGGGAGGCGCGCGTGCGGGAGGTCGAAGAGTTCCACGCCGTTCTCGTCCTTGTAGACGCGCAGTTCGGGGCGGAGGTCGGCGAACTCGGCGTCCATGCGGCGCAGGCCGGACCACATCTGGAAGTCCTTGACGGAGGCGGGTCCGAACGCGGCGAGGTAGCGGCGGATCAGGTGGGCGGGCCCGGTGTCGTGCAGGGGCCTGCCGATCCACTCCTCCGCGAGCGCGAACGGGGTGGCGCCCGCGACGTTCCAGGTTCCGCTGGGCGGCGGATGGACGACCGGCACCAGCGCCTGCGCCGACCACCCGAGGGCCTGGAGGTCCCGGCCGGGCCACAGCTCGGCGAGGGCGCGCGCGAGTTGGGGACGGGTCAGGACCTGCCCGTCGAGGAGGTCGCGGGCACAGGTGGCGAGCTCGTCCAGGTCCCAGTCCTTCGTGACGCGGCCGAAGGCGGCCTGCCGTCCCCGGAGCAGGGACTCGTGGATGAGCGGGCGCAGCCACAGGTAGTCGTCGGCGAGGGCCAGGTGCTGTGTTCCCCGGAGGATCGACCCGCGAACGGCCGTGCGGTCGTCCATGAGATCGGTGAGCTGCTCCTGCCGGAACCCGGTGAGCCTCGTCCACAGCCCGTAGTACGGCACGTTGTTCTCCTGCGCCTGCATCGCGACGAGGAGTCCGATCGCGTCCCGGACGGCCATGCCGGAGCGTCGCAGGAGGAGCTGCCGGTCAAGGGCTGCCCGGTTCAGCGTCCGTTGGTCCAGTACCCGCGTCATGGCCCCACCTTCGAAAGGAACGAACTGTTCCGCTCCACCATATCAGAACGGAATGGTCTATTCCAAAATGCGGAGGCGGTGGGGTGGTGTAGGTTGAGGCCAGGGAGGTAGGTGGCCAAGTGAGATACATCGCCTACATCGGCAATCTGACCCGGCTCGCCGTCGAGCTGGTCAACGGCGACGAGCCGAGCGACCTGCGGCGCGAGTTCCTCCGCCAGCACGACGTGGCCGAACCCGGCGCCGGGGAGCTGGACGGGCTCCTGCCGCCGCTGCGCGAGGCGGTCGCGTCCGTCGCGGACGGCGGTCCGACCGCCCCGGTCAACCTGCTCCTCGACCGCTACCCGCCGGAGACCTACGTCAGCGAGCACGACGGCGACGGCCCGCACCTGCACTTCGCCCGCGACGGCGAAGATCCCGTCCGGTGGTTCGGCCGGAGCTGCGGCGCCGCCCTCGCGCACGTCC
>JBOHBY010000738.1:0-2707 GCA_050698635.1 Spirillospora sp. | reverse complement strand
GAGGACCTGCTCGCGTCCGCGCACGACCCCGGCGAGGCGGCTGAGGGTGCGCGCGACCTCGATCAGTTCCTCGTCCTGCCCGGCGACGTTCTCGACGAGTCGGGCGCTCTGCTCCAGGGTGGCGTTGAACTCCCGGCCGTTGCCGTTGACCGTTCCGGCGGCGGTGCCGAGCGCGGTCCGCATCTTCGTCGGGTCGAGCGCGTTCGCGAGGTTCGTGAACGAGCTGAGCGCGTCGTCGACCTCGACCGGCACGTGGGTGCGCTCGATGGGGATGACGTCGGACGTCTCCTTCGCCTGCCCCGGCTTCCACGCGGGATGCAGGACGAGGTTCCGCTCGCCGATCAGGTTCAGCGGGACGATCGACGCCTGCACCCCCCTCGGCAGCGGGACGTCGCCCCGCACGTGGAACGTCACCTTGACCCTGTCGCCCTGGTTCTCGACCTTGTCGACGAGCCCGACGTCCGCGCCCATCACCTTGACCTTGGACTCGGGGTAGAAGGAGCGGGCCTTCGGGACGTAGACGACCATCGTCCGCCCGTCACCGCCGTCGCCTGATGAGGTGATCGAGCAGCCGCCCAGCGACCCGGCCATGATCGCCAGGCCGAGCGTGATCGCGGCGCCTCTCCCCCTGCCCATCAGTTGCCTCCCGGCCGGCGGCGGGTGGAGATCGGGCCCGGCGGCTGGAGCGGGCCGAGGCCGGTGAGGACGCCTTCGATCCAGGGTCCGTTGCCGCGCAGGATGGCGAGCTGCGTGAACGTCGGGCCGAGCAGCGAGAAGTCGGTGTTCAGCGCGTCCATGTTGGGGGCGAGGCGGGTGGTCAGCAGGTGCAGGTTGTCGAGGAGGGTGTTGAGCTCGCGCTGGTTCTTGGAGATCACGTTGGAGAGGGTCCGGACGGTGCGGTTGCCCTGCCCGATCGTCGCGGCCAGCTCGTCGCGGTGGCGCACCAGGGTTCGAAGCAGCACCTGGCCGGCGTTGATGATCTCGCGGAGTCGCTCGTCCTTCCCGGCCAGCGTGCCGGTGATCGTCCTGCTGTTCTCGATCAGCTTCTCGATCTCGGGCGCGGAGTCGTAGAGCATCCGGGCCAGCTCCTGGATGTTGACCAGGACGCGGTTCAGCTTCGCCGCGCCCGGCGACCTGATCTTGTTGATCTCGGTGAGCAGCCGGTCGATGCTGCGCTGGTCGAGCCTGCCGACGATGTTCTGCGCGCCCTCCAGCGCGTCCGGGACGGTGAACGGGACGCTGGTGCGCGCCAGCGGGATCCGCCGCCGCGGCTCGGGCACGTCCGCCATGTACGGCGCGGCGACCGGGCCGGACAGCCGCAGGTACCGGCCGCCGAGCAGCGTCGTCGTCTGGATCTCGGCGCGGGTCTTCGGGCCGAGGTCGATCCCGGCGTCGACATGCCAGGTGACGATGACCCTGCCGTGCCGGAAGTCCGGCCTGACGGAGGTGACCCGGCCTGACTTGACGCCGGCGACGCGGACGTCCTGCCCCTTCTTCAGCCCGGCGGCGTCGCTGAACTCGCCGGTCATCGTGTAGCCGCGGTCGAACAGGTGCAGCCGTCCGACGGCGAACGCGAACACGCATCCGGCGGCGAGCACGGCGAGGGTGACGATCGCGACGACGCGGTGGTCGGCGTCCCGCAGCGACTTCAGCGCCATCAGCCGCCCACCCCCAGCAGCATCGTGCGGAGCTTGGCGAGCTCGTCCTTGGACGGGCCGCCCGTGCCGGGCGACTTCGGCAGTTGCATCGGGAACGGGCACGGGCCCTGGATGACGTTCAGGCAGAGCGCGTTCGTCCGCAGGTAGTGGCCGCCGTTCCCGGCGGCGAACAGCTGCCGGAGCGTGAGCGGGAGCTGCCGCACCATCCGCTCCAGCTGGTCGACGTTCAGCCGGAACGTCTCGCCGAACCTGCCGAGGTTGCCGATGATGCGGGCGAGCTGCGCGTCGTTGCCGCCGAGCACCTGGTTGAGGTTGGTGGTGACGCCGGAGATCTCCACGATCGCGTTCTCCAGCAGCCGCCGGTTGTTCGCGAAGACCTTGGTGAGCGACTCCAGGTTGTCGACGCTGGCCGCGATCTGCCGGTCGCGGGTGGCGATCGCGTCGCTGACCGTCTCGTAGTCGTCGATCATCGTCTTGATGGTCTTCTTGCGGGCGGCGAAGGTCTGGAGCAGGACGTCCAGGTTGCCGGTGAGCAGGGAGATGTTCTGCTCGTTGCCGTCCAGCGCCTGGGTGAACGCGAACAGGATCTTGTTGAGCTGGTTCGGGTCGAGGCCGCGGGTGAGCGGGCCGAGGCCGTTGACGATGGCGCCGAGGTCGACGACCGACCTGGTGCGCGGGACGCGGTCGCCGTCGCCGAGCATGTCGCGCCGCCTGCCCGGCTCCAGGTAGACGACCCGCTGGCCCATCACGTTGCGCCAGCGGATCGCGGCCGTGGAGTCGGACGGCACCCGGACGTCGTCGTCCACCGCCAGGTCGACCACGGCCTTGCCGCGCACCACCCTGATGCCCTTCACCTGGCCGACGGGCGTCCCGGCGACCTTCACGTCGTCGCCCTCCAGCAGCCCGGTGACGTCGTCGAACGTCGCCGTCAGCCGGTAGCGGGACGCGAAGCTCGTGCCCAGGATCTGCTGGCCGATGTAGAACGTGAGCAGCCCGGTCACCGCCACGAACACCAGGAACTTCAGCGTCGTGGCGCGGTCGGGCCCGCG
>JBOHBY010000737.1:0-7044 GCA_050698635.1 Spirillospora sp. | reverse complement strand
GGCCATAGCGTCCGGCGATCCAGGCCTTGCCGACGCCGCCCGCGACGCGTTCGCCCATGCCGTCTCGGTCGGATCCTTCACCGCCGGAGGCGCGACCCTGGCCGCCGCGCTGTTCGCCGCCGTCGTCCTGCGCCGCGTCCCGCGCCGTCTGGCGGGCGATGCCGAGGTGCCGGAACCGGTCAAGACATGAGGTCGGACGGGACGGTCCCGGTCGCGGTCAGCGGAAGACCGAGCGCCGCCCGTTCGGCCAGCCAGGCGCTCGGACGGTAACGCGGGTCGCCCGTCGTCCCGTGCAGACCGCGCAGGATCTCCAGGACCCGGCCCGCCCCGATGTCCTCGCCCCACTCCAGCGGCCCGCGCGGATAGCCGAGCCCGAGCCGGACGGCGGTGTCGATGTCCTCGGGACGGGCCAGCCGCTGCTCCGCGATACCGCAGCCCACGTTGACGACCGCCGCGATGAGGCGTTGGGCGACGAACGCGGGCGCGTCCCTGACGACGGTGACGGGTCGTCCCGTGGTGGCGAGGGCCGCGAACCCGGCGCGACCGGCCTCCTTGTCGACACCAGGGTGGACGGCCAAGGAGAGACGAGCAGAGAACCCACCGAACGGGTCAACGCCCAAGGTGCGCTCTAGGGGAAGGCCATCCGCCTTGGCTGTGTCGACGGTGCTCTGCCCGAATGGCGCGACGAACACCACGGCCTGGCCAGACGGCTCGTCCTCCGACTCGACCTCCACTCCCGCCGTCGAAAGCAGCGCCCCGAGCTCTTCACGAACGTCACCGTGTACCCACACAGGCCGCGCCTCGACCGGCGACGCTGCCGTCGCCGTCGCTTCGGGTGGCTCTTGCTTGGCACCGTCCACGTATTCGTAGAAACCCTTGCCCGTCTTGCGGCCGTACAGGCCCGCCTCCATCTGGGCCCGTCCGATCCTGGACGGACGCAACCGCGGCTCTGCGTAGAACCCCGTCCAGATGGACTCCATCACCGGGTGCGACACGTCCATCCCGGTGAGGTCGAGCAGTTCGCACGGCCCCATTTTCAGGCCGAGAACGTCCCGCGCTATGCGGTCGATGTCGACAGGCTCCGCGGCACCCTCCGACAAGATCTGCAAAGCCTCCGTAACCAGGCCGCGCCCAGCGTGATTGACAAGAAAACCAGGCGCGTCTGGCGCGAGCACCGGTTCGTGTCCGAGACGCCGGACAAGGTCGGCCAGAGCCTCCGGAATCCACTCCGCCGTACGAGCGCCCGGAATCACCTCGACCAACCGCATCAACGGCACCGGATTGAAGAAATGCAGCCCCGCCAGCCTGGACGGATCCCGCAGCGCCGCACCGATAGCCGTGACCGGCAGCGAACTGGTGTTGGTCACAAAGACCGTGTGCTCAGGGCAGACCTTCTCCAGGGAGCTGAACAACTCCCGCTTGGTCTCGATGTCCTCCCGGACGGCCTCCACGACGAGATCGCAGTCCTGGAACGGCGCGAGCGGTTCACCGACCGGACGGAGCCGCCCCTTCGCCCGCTCCGCCTCGTCCGCCGCCATGCGCCCCTTGCCCACGAGCTTGTCGAACATGGCGCCGATGTGCTCGACCGCGCCGGCCACCGCGTCCGACCGGACGTCGGCCAGCTCCACCGTGAGCCCACCGGACGCGGCGAGCTGCGCGATCCCGCGTCCCATCGCCCCCGTCCCGATCACCCGGACCGTCGCCGCCCGCCGCGCCCACTGCTCCACCGTCGCCTCCTCGCCTCACGAGTACCGCGAGTACCGCGAGTACCGCTCCCGCGCCTCCCGCGCCTCCCACGCATTCAACCTCTTGCCAGGCGGAAGCCCGGACGCCGCCCTCCCCATCCGGGGACGTAACCTGCCAAGTGCCCGCAATCAAGCCTGATGAGGAGCCCACCATGCGCGACGCGGTGATCTGCGAGCCGCTCCGTACCCCGATCGGCCGGTTCGGCGGGGTGCTGAAGACCGTCCCGCCCGCCGAACTCGCCGCGACCGTCATCCGGACGCTCGTCGAACGCACCGGCCTGCCCGGCGACGCGATCGACGAGGTGATCCTCGGACACTGCTACCCGACGTCCGACGCCCCCGCCATCGGCCGCGTCGCCGCGCTCGACGCCGGGCTCCCCGTCGAGGTCGGCGGCGTGCAGCTCGACCGGCGCTGCGGGTCGGGGCTCCAGGCCGTCGTCAACGCGGCCATGCAGATCCAGACCGGCGTCAGCGACGTGATCATCGCGGGCGGCGCGGAGAGCATGAGCGGCGCGCCGTTCTACACGACGCAGGCCCGCTGGGGCATCCGCGGCCCGTCCCTCGAACTGCACGACGCGCTCGCGCAGGGCCGTGTCACCGCCGGCGGCGCCAACCACCCGGTGCCCGGCGGGATGCTGGAGACCGCCGAGAACCTGCGCCGCGAGTACGGCATCGGACGCCAGGAGCAGGACGAGCTCGCCGTCCGCTCGCACCAGCGCGCCGTCGCCGCGCAGAAGTCGGGCGTGTTCGCGGAGGAGATCGTGCCGGTGACCGTCCGGTCGCGGAAGGGCGACACGGTCGTGGACACCGACGAGCATCCGCGTCCCGACACGACCGTCGAGTCGCTGGCGAAGCTGCGTCCCGTCCTCGGCAAGGCCGACGACCGGGCCACCGTCACCGCGGGCAACTCCAGCGGCCAGAACGACGCGGCCGCCGACTGCATCGTCACCACGCCCGAGCGTGCCGCCGAGCTGGGCCTGCGCCCGCTCGTCCGGCTGGTCTCGTGGGCCCGCGCGGGCGTTCCGCCGCGGACGATGGGCATCGGCCCCGTCCCCGCGACCGCCAAGGCCCTGGAGCGGGCCGGCCTCACCCTCTCCGGCATCGACCTGATCGAGCTGAACGAGGCGTTCGCAGCGCAGGTCCTCGCCGTCACCCGCGAATGGGACCTCAAGGACGCCGACTGGGACCGCGTCAACGTCAACGGCTCCGGCATCTCCCTCGGCCACCCCGTCGGCGCGACGGGCGCCCGCATCCTCGCGACCCTCGCCCGCGAGATGCACCGCCGCGAAGCCCGCTACGGCCTGGAGACCATGTGCATCGGCGGCGGCCAGGGCCTCGCCGCCATCTTCGAACGGGTCTGATCACGGGACCGCTGAACCCGCGCGCCCCGCGCGCGGGTTCGCGCGGGCTCAGCGGTCCCGTTGGCGAGGGCGGCTCTGACCCGGTGCCGCGCCCTGGTCGGCGGGAGTCTCGCTAGGGCGCTGTCCAGTTCGGGCGGCGGCCCGTCATGGCGATGAGGCGGTCCAGGGGGATGGCGTCGGCGGGGACGTCGACGGCGGGTCCGAAGAGCCCTTCGACGCCCTGGCCGCCGCTCTGCTCGACCGCCGGTCCGACGAAGGCGAGGCAGGCCGCGAGCTCCTCGTCGCCGGGTTCGTAGGGCTGGCCGCTGGCGCGGGCGATGTCCCAGCCGTGCACGACCAGCTCGTTCATCGCGACGTGGCCCGCGTCCCTGCCGGGCAGATCAAGACCGCCCGCCTGCGTCATGCCCTCCCACGCGTCGGGGGAGCGCCAGGCGGCGGCGAGCGCGTCGAGCCGCTCGGGGATGAGGGCCCGCCAGTCCGCGGGCAGCCGCGAGGCGTCGATGGTCGGCGGCGACGACGGGCCCTGCGGGAAGTGCTTCTCGGCGGCCCAGGTGAACGCCATGCTCAGCATGCCGACGTGGTCGAGCAGCGCGGCGAGGGAGAGGTCCTCGCAGGGCGTCGGCGCGGCGAGCTGGTCGTCACGGACACCCGCGACCAGTCCGGCGACGCGGCGCGTGGTGGCCGTGAGGTCGAGCATCGATGTCATCTGAGCTTCCTTCGCTGGACGGGGCGGATACCAGTGGACGGGACACCGCTGGACGGTTCCCGTCCCCCACTATGGACTCGGGAACCACCGGGCACTCATCGTCATAAGGAATCCCTATGGTGAGGGGATGAACGACACGCGGACACGCGGACACCCGGACACGCGGAACCGCGCTGACCGGCGAAGGCACCACATAAGCTACTACCGAGTAGTATTCGGGACCCGGATGATGCGCAATCTGCCGCGCGCCCTACGCTGACTGCCATCGCCGTACCCAGGAGGACGGAACAGTGTTCTGGATCACGTTGGTCATCGGGCTCGCCGGAACGGCGGTCGCGGCGGCGCTCGCCGGAAAGCGGGTGCTGTTCCTCTACGCCATCGCCAACAGCGGCCAGCCCGACCCCGAGCGCGTCCTGCGGGTCAGGCGCGAGCCGAAGGCCGACGTCCAGGACCAGGTCACCGAGGTCTTCGGGCAGCGCAAGCTGCTGAAGTGGTCCCTCGCCGGAATCGCGCACGCCGCGGTGATGTGGGCGTTCTTCCTGCTGATCACGGTCTACGGTGAGGCGGCCGTCGCCCTGCTCGCCGGGCTCGACAAGCACATCCCCGGGCTCCAGACCTGGCCGCCGATCGGGTTCGTCCAGGACACCATCGCGCTCGCCGCGCTCGCCGGCCTGATCGTCTTCACCGCGATCCGGATCAAGAACTCGCCGAAGCGGATCGGCCGCGCGTCGCGGTTCAAGGGCTCGCATCTCAGCGGCGCCTGGATCACGCTCTTCATGATCTTCAACGTGATCTGGACGATGTTCTTCTTCCGCGGCACCGAGCACGCCAGCGGCAACCTCGATTACGGCAAGGGCGCGTACTTCTCCTACCTGGTCGGCCAGCTCTTCGAGGGGATGAGCCACGACACGCTCGAAGTGCTGGAATCGGTCGGGCTGCTGCTGCACATCGGGGTCGCGCTCGTCTTCCTCGTCTTCGTCGTCCACTCCAAGCACCTGCACATCTTCCTGGCGCCGCTGAACGTCATGTTCAAGCGCCGGCCCGACGGTCTCGGCGCCGCGCAGCCGATGATGTCCGGCGGCAAGCCGCTCGACTTCGAGGAGGCCGACCCCGACGAGGACGTCTTCGGCCGCGGCAAGATCGAGGACTTCACCTGGAAGGGCCTCCTCGACATGGCGACCTGCACCGAGTGCGGCCGCTGCCAGTCGCAGTGCCCCGCCTGGAACACGGGCAAGCCGCTGTCGCCGAAGATGCTCGTCCTGGATCTGCGCGACCACGCCCTCACCAAGGCCCCCTACATCACGGCCTCGCAGGAGCAGCGGGAGAAGTTCACCGACGAGCAGAAGCTCGCCATGCAGGTCGACAAGGACCTCGTCGGCGAGGACGGCGTCATCCACCCGGACGTCCTGTGGTCCTGCACGAACTGCGGTGCCTGCGTCGAGCAGTGCCCGGTCGACATCGAGCACATCGACCACATCCTGGACATGCGCCGCTTCCAGGTCATGATCGAGTCGTCGTTCCCGTCCGAGGCCGGCGTCATGCTGAAGAACCTGGAGAACAAGGGCAACCCGTGGGGGATGTCGGAGACGAAGCGCCTCGAATGGATCGAGGAGCTCGACTTCGAGGTCGACGTCGTCGAGGACAAGGTCACCGAAGACACCGAATACCTCTTCTGGGTCGGCTGCGCGGGCGCGCTCGAAGACCGCGCGAAGAAGACCACCAAGGCCGTCGCCGAACTGCTGCACATCGCGGGCGTCAAGTTCGCCGTCCTCGGCCCCATGGAGGCGTGTACCGGCGACCCGGCCCGCCGCCTCGGCATGGAGTTCGTCTTCCAGATGCTCGCCCAGCAGAACGTCGAGACCCTCAACGACGCGGGCGCCAAGAAGATCGTCGCGACCTGCCCGCACTGCTTCAACACCCTCGCCAACGAATACCCGCAGATCGGCGGGAACTACGAGGTCGTCCACCACACCCAGCTGCTCGCGCACCTCGTCGAGACCGGGAAGCTCACCCCCGTCACCCCGATCGAGGAGAACATCACCTACCACGACCCGTGCTTCCTCGGCCGCCACAACAAGGTCTACAAGCAGCCGCGCGACATCATGGCGACCGTCCCCGGCGTCCGGACGAAGGAGATGCACCGGCACAAGGACCGCGGCTTCTGCTGCGGCGCCGGCGGCGCGCGGATGTGGATGGAAGAGCGCATCGGCAAGCGCATCAACACCGAGCGGGTCGAGGAGGCCCTGGCCACCGACCCCGACACCGTCTCCACCGCCTGCCCGTTCTGCCTCGTCATGCTCGGCGACGCCATCAACGAGAAGAAGAACTCGGGCGAGGCGAAGGAGACGCTGGAGGTCGTCGACGTCTCCCAGCTCCTGATCCGCTCCATCAAGGGCGAGGGCACCGCCCCCGAGGAGAAGGAGCCCGTGGCCGCCGAGTGACCCCGGTCGGACTGGGTTCGAGCGTCGGTGTCTAGACCCCGGCGGCCGGCTTCGCCGTGCCGCCGGGAGCGTCGACGTCCCTGGGCATGGGCGCCTCCGCGGCTGGAACCGGTGTCGGCGGGACGGCGATCAGCGTCTCGCGCAGGGCGTGCACCGTCTGGAACGGCAGGATCTGCCGGGTGACGAGGTCGTCGACGGACGCGACGGGCCCGAGCGCCGTCCGCGACAGCACGATCAGCTTCACCTGGGAGGGATTCAGGCCCCGCAGCGCGCCGAGCACGTGCTCGGGCGCCGAGTTGACGTCGACCAGCCCGCCGTCGTCGAACGTCCTGGCCAGGTCGGGACGGCCGATCCGCAGGGTGCGGGCGACCTCGGGGTGATGCGCCACCAGCGAACGGGCCTGCTCCCGGCGGACGCTCCCCTCGATCAGCGCGACGGTCGGCGCCATGGCGGCGGTGTGCCCGCCGTCCGGTCCGGGCGCCGACGGCTCCGCCGTGACGACCGCGATGTAGACGGCGCCGCCGACCGTCGTGAGCAGCAGCGAGATCAGCAGCGGGACGTCCCACCAGGTCGTCCCGTCGACCTCGGTGGCCACGGCGCTGACGAAGAAGATGATCGTCAGCCCGAGCTGGACGGCCGTCATCAGCGCCAGCCACAGGCTCCTGCGCCGGGCCGCGAAGTAGGCGAGCACGGCCCAGGTCGCCGTCCCGAAGCTGATCAGCGGGATCGACGCCAGGACGACCCGCGCCGGCCACGGAAGCCGCCGCCGCTTCACCGGCGCGGCCCACGGC
>JBOHBY010000736.1:0-5264 GCA_050698635.1 Spirillospora sp. | reverse complement strand
CACCGACATGCCCATCGGGTTCTGGGTCTCCGCCGCCGTGCTCGACCTCATGCCCGGCGGGCGGCGCGCGTCCCAGACGCTCGTGGCGGCGGGGCTCGCGAGCGCCGTGCCGACCGTCCTCACCGGCGTCGCCGACTGGTCGGCGCTGCACCGCGAGCAGCAGCGCGTCGGGATCGTCCACGCGACCGGGATGCTGACGGCGAGCACGCTCTACTCGATGTCCCTCGTGGCCCGCTACCAGGGACGGGACGCCGCCGGACGCGCCCTCGGATTCGCCGGCCTCACCGCACTCTTCACGGGCGCCTATCTCGGCGGCCATCTGGCGTTCCGCCAGGCCGCGGGCGCCAGCCACGCCGACCAGGTCGGTCATCTCGTCACGCTCGGCTGGCACGACCTCTGCGCCGCCGAAGAACTTCCCGACGGCTGGCCCGTCCACCGCCGCCTCGGCTACATCGGCCTGTTCGTCCTGCGCACGGGCGACGACATCCATGTTCTGGCCGACCGGTGCAGCCACCTCGCCGGGCCGCTCCACCAGGGCCGCATCGTCACCGACGACAACGCCGACACCTGCGTCATCTGCCCGTGGCACGGGAGCACGTTCCGCGTCCAGGACGGGTCCGTCGTCCATGGCCCGGCCACCGCCCGCCAGCCCGCCTTCGAAACCCGCGTGACGGACGAGGGCACCGTCCAGGTCCGCCCGTACTGACGCTCTCGCTCCGGAACGTCAGCTGGCGAAGGTGCGGGTCAGTTCGCCGAGGAGGTCGCGTCCGCGGTCGGGGCCGCCTTTGATGCGGCCGTCCAGCATGAGGCTGACGAGACCGTGCAGATGGGCCCAGAGCAGATCTGTGGACGCGTCGTCGTCGTAGGCCGTGGCCGGGTGGTCAGGCGCCGCCGCCCGCACTGCCGTCTTGAGTACCTCGAAGCACCGGATGGCCGACGGCGGGGCCTCCGAGGTGCCGAAGGGGATGTCAGGAAGGCTGTGCATGAGCCGGTACAGGTGCGGGTTGGCGGAGGCGAACTCCCAGTAGGCGGTGGCCGTCGACCCCAACCCAATGCCGGTTCGAGAGTATTGGGCCTGCCCTAGGACGTCGGCGAGTTCGGCGAATCCGACGTCGACGAGCCCGATCAGGAGCGCCCGCTTGTTGGCGAAGTACTGGTAGACGATCGGCGCGGTGTAGCCCACGCGGTCGGCGACCGCGCGCACGGTCACCTTCTCGAAGCCGCCGGACTCGTCGGCGATCGCCCGCGCCGCCGCCAGGAGCTCGGCACGGAGCCGGTCCCGCGCCTGGGCGCGCTCGCCTGCCGTCCCCTTGATCCGCTGCTGCCCCGCCGGCATCCGGCCCCCGGTCTCTCGGTCCCTCGCTTACTAACAATGTTAGACAAGTTCCCGCCCGCGATCTACACTCGAAATCTAACGTCGATAGAAAAAGGAGCTGGGCGGTCGTACACGCCGACGACCTCGGCGACCTCTACGCGCTCGCCGTGGAGCAGGCGCCCGCCGGTTCGGTCTACCTCGGTGCGAACGACGAGCCTGTGCGGGTACGGGACGCGTCCAAGGTCATGGCCGACGAACACGGCGCGCTTGTCCAGGACTGGGACCCCGAGGACGCCCGCCGCTACTGGAACGTGATGGTCGACGCGCTCATGCTGGATCAGGTCACGACGAACGCCAAGGCCCGCGCCGAACTCGGCTGGACCCCGCACCGCCACACCCTCCTCGACGAACTCGCCACCCGGCAAGCGGCGGCCAGCCAATAGCCCAGGAACCACCACAGCACGTCAAACCAGTCCCCCGACCAAGGGAGGCGGCCCTTGGCCGGGGTCCCCGATGGCTCTTGTGGCTCCGGTGGCTCCGGCGCCTCTGGGGGCTCCAGTGCCTCTGGTGGGTCAGCTGAGCATTCTGACCAGCCGTTTCTGGCGGACGCTTGTCAGGAGCTCTCCAGCTCCGGCTCCAGCTCCAGCTCCGCCTTCGCCTTCGCCTTCGCCGGTGTTGGTCTTGTCGCTGAACCGCGCGGATTGGGAGAAGGGAGCGGTGCCGCGGGTGGCGATCCGCGCCGAGGTGACGTCGAGCTCGTAGTGGGCCCACACCATGGCGGCGTTGTCGAGCCGCCGGGCGGTGGCGCGGACGAGATGGACGTCCGGTGAAGCGGGGACGATCAGCAGGATGGGCAGGCCGCGGTCCAGGTCGGCGGCGGTGGGGCTGCCGGGCCAGATCGCGACGCGCAGGTGCCGGTCGTCGAGCACGCGCAGCTCTCCGGCGTCCGGAACGAAGATCCGCGGCGGGCCGTCCGCGGCATAGATGATCATGACGACGGGGCGCTGCCGCGCCTGGGAGCTCTTGATCGCGTTGAGGGAGGTGGAAAGGTCGAGCGAGGTGGGGAAGACGTCGGGCGAGGCTGTCATGGGCATGTCCGCCTTACGTCGAAGGTCTGGTCGGCCAGGAGCGCCCCGGGCCGATCGCGCCGATTCGCGCCGATCGGCATGTCCGATCGGCGCACCCGATCAGCCGGGCACCGCTTCGAATATATGTTCGATCCTAGCCTACGCCTCCGACAGGGCGCCCGTCATTCGGTTTCGTGCGCTTGGTCGGACGTCGGATACTCGACCAGGGCCAGGACCCGGCTGGCCATGAAGCGGGCCGTCCGGACGGCCGTGCCGGTGCGGGTGACCTCGCTGACCTCCACGACCCCGCGGCGCGTCGCGATGTCCACGCGGCGGCCGGCCCGGGTCGCCACGACCTCGTACGTCCGCGTTCCCTCGCCACCGGCGTCGATGACGATCTCGACCCTGTCGCCCTTCATCCGCGCGAACCTCCGATAGTCGAACGTATATTCGACTCATACCCGGAAATCCGGGCGGCCAACCCCCGTGCGCGGGTGAGAATGCGCTGGTCAGAGCAGAAGATTCACGATCGCCACGATGCCCACGACGACGATGACGGTGCGCAGCACCAGCGGCGGGATGCGGCGTCCGGCCCGCGCGCCGATCAGCCCGCCGACGACGGCGCCGGACGCGATGAGCAGCACCGCCAGCCAGTTGATCTCGGTGTCGGAGAACAGCCACAACAGCGTGAACACCACCGCCGCGGAACCGTTCACGACCGCCGACAGGACGTTCTTGGCCGCGTTCACGCGCTGCAGGTCCTCGTCCAGCATGATGCCCAGGAGCGCGATGAGGATGATGCCCTGCGCGGCGCCGAAGTAGCCGCCGTACATGCCCGCGAACAGCACGCCCGCCCACAGCACCGGACCGCCGTGCGGACGGTGCGCGCCCTCCCTGCGGCGCAGCACCCACTTCTGCAGCCGCGGCTGCACCACCACCAGGATCAGCGCGATCGCGATCAGCGCGATGACGATCACGTCGAACGCCTCGGCGGGCAGGCCGAGCAGGAGCAGCGCCCCGACCACCGCGCCGACGACCGAGCCGGTCCCGAGCCGCAGCAGCCGCTCGCGCTGCCCCTTCAGCTCCTCGCGGTAGCCGTACGCACCGGTCGCGCTGCCCGGGACGAGCCCGATGTTGTTGGACACGTTCGCCACCACGGGCGGGTAGCCGAGCGCCACCAGCGTCGGGAACGTGATCAGGGAGCCGGAACCGACGACCGTGTTGATGCCGCCCGCGGCGACACCGGCCGCGAACACCGCGGCCGCGTCCAGCACGTTCAAGTCGGATCCACCCCGGCACTACGAGTTCACAGCGGCGCACACATCGTAGGTACACGGCCGTCCGGCACCGTCGACCGGGGGTGGTTCGGGGGCGAATCTCCCCGTTTCAGCGGGTCGAGCGGGCGTACCAGCGGCCGTTCTGGCGTTCGACCGTGAGCGGGATGCCGAAGGTGCCCGACAGGTGCTCCGCGGTGAACACCTCGTCCACCTTTCCCTGCGCGACGACCTCACCCGCGCGCAGCAGCAGCGCGTGCGTGAAGCCCTCGGGCACCTCCTCCACATGGTGCGTGACCATCGCCATCGTGGGCGCGGCGGGGTCGTCGGCGAGGACGGCGAGGCGGGCGACGAGGTCCTCACGGCCGCCGAGGTCGAGGCCGGCGGCGGGCTCGTCCAGCAGCAGCAGCTCCGGGTCGGGCATCAGGGCGCGGGCGATCTGGACGCGCTTGCGCTCGCCCTCCGACAGCGTGCTGAACGTGCGCCGGACCAGGTCGGAGCAGCCGAGCGCGTCCAGCAGTGCGATGGCGCGGCTCACGTCGGTCGAGTCGTACTCCTCGCGCCAGCGGCCGAGGATCGCATACGACGCGGTCAGCACCAGGTCGATGACCTTCTCGCCGGACGGGACCTTCTCCGCGACCGACGAGCTGGCGAGCCCGATCCGGGGGCGCAGCTCGAACACGTCCGTACGGCCGAGCTCCTCCTCCAGGATCTCGACACTGCCGCCGGACGGATGCAGCATCGCGGCGGCGATCTGGAGCAGGGTCGTCTTGCCGGCACCGTTCGGACCAAGGATGACCCAGCGGTCGCCTTCGTTCACCGTCCACGTGACATCGCGCAGCAGGGTCGCCCCGCCACGCCTGACCCCGACTCCGCGGAGCTGAAGTACCTCGCCGGCCATCGCGCGCCTTCGTCCCCAATCACGGTGGTCCCAGATCCTCAGGAAAGAACCTATGCGATGGGGCGCCGGACGCGACCCCCGGGTTTACCACCGTGACGACACCCTGGCTCCGGCGGGCGGACGACGCTTCCGGGATCTTCCGGGATCTTCCGCGGCGCGAGAGGTTCGTTACGTCCCGTGGCACCGTCGGCCCGAGCGCTTATGGTGGTTCGCATGCCGATCAGGGATTCTTGGGAACGGCGATGATCAAGGACGGTGCGACCGCACTGGTCGCGTGGGGGAACGCCTGGCTGACCGGACACGTCGGCCTGGACGAGGCGGTCGACGCGGTCGAGAAGAGCGCCGGGCCGCAGATCCTGGGCGGCGAGCCCGCGGAGGTGACGCTCCGCCGCGGCCTCGGCGACCTGCGCGTCGGCGGGATGGCGGCGCTGCGGCTAGCCCTGCCCGAACCCGGCGACCCGCTCGGGCTGACCGGCCCGCCGAGCCTGAACCGCGCGGCGATCGACGCGGGCGCGGCCGTCGTCGCCGTGCTCGGCGAGCGGGCGATCGGACTCGTCCCGGCGGAGGACCGGCGCGGCTCGTCCTACGTCGGGATCCGCTGGACGACCCACGACGCCTCGCCCGGCCCGCCCGACGTCCCGCCCCTCGCCGACGCCGACCGCCAACTCACCATGGCGATGCGGGACGCCACCGAGGCGCTGCTGACC
>JBOHBY010000735.1:0-1882 GCA_050698635.1 Spirillospora sp. | reverse complement strand
GATGGGGCGGGGGCTTGTGGCGCGGCGTGGGAGGGCGTGGCGGGCGCGGGACGGCTGGGGGAGGCGTGGGGCGGGGGCGTCCGGCGGCGACGCCGGTTCGGTGACCGGGGACGAGGACGGCGCGGGGGCAGGGGGTGGGGTGGTGGTTTGTGCGGTGTCGCCTGCCCGGGTGCGGGTTTCCTGTTCGCGGAGGTATTCCTCGAACTCCATCGAATGGGCCGTCGGCAGAGTGATGATGCCGGGGTTGGCGTCGACGAGGAGGATGCGGCGGCCCGTCGCCCCGGAATGGGTGAAGACCATCGCGGTCGGGGGGAGTTCCTGGAGTTGCGGGGGCTCGACCATCAGCTCGCGGAAGCGCTGTTTGCCCTCGTCGCGGCGGGGGGTGACGGTGCGGGCCCAGGTCGTCGCGGAGCTGATGCCCTCGACGAGGGCCGAGTCGTCGGCGGCGGGAGCGGGGAGCGGTGACCAGACGGGGTCGGTGAGGCCGTCGCCGCGGGGGCGGGCGAACGCGACCGTGCTGGCGTAGGTCTCGCCCGCCATGTCCAGGAGGGTCTCCCCGGCGGAGTCGGTGATCTCGGCGACGAGGAGCGGATGGCCGGCGCCGATGTGCTCGGCGGCGACGCGGGCGTCCTCGGGGTTGCCCAGGCGCATGAAGCCGACGGCGGCGTGGCCGCGGCGGCCGAGGCGCTCGCGGACGTGCCCAGGGATCGACCGGTAGAGGAGAACGAGACCCGTCCCGGTGGCCTCGCAGGCGTCGATGAGGCGGTCCAGGACGTCGCCGCGCAGCTTCTCCGCGCCGCACAGGAACAGTGTGTGGTCCCAGCGGCCGCCGGGCGGGGCCTCCCTGATCCGGTGGGTTAGCGCGGTCGTGACGTACGTCCCGAGGATCCGGTTGGTGAGGACGCCTGCCCGCCTGTCCATGGATACGACGTGGAGGCGCGAGGGTGGCAGGCGCACGGGTTCGGTGGCGAGCTTCTCCAGCTTGCGGAGCTGCGCCTCCAGGGCCCAGGCGCGGCGGACGACGATGCGGTCGGTGGCGTCGCGGCCGAACAGCGTCGCGATCCGCTCCAGCTGTCCGTCGGTGAGCAGGCCCTTGCGCAGGTCGTCGCGCGGGTCGCCGACCTGGGCCAGGACGCGCAGGGCCGCCGTGATGTGCGGGATCGTCGCGTCCGGTCCGAGGACGCCGATGATGCGTTCCAGGATCGAGTTGTCGAACGACAGGTCGCGGGTGCCGCCCTCCTCCTCGCCCGCGCTGACCACCAGCGACAGCACGTCGGCGAGCGCCTCGGGGTTCAGGCCGCGGGTGACGTCCATGCGGGGCAGGTCGTTGGGCAGCACCCACACGAGCGGGTCGTCCCCGCGGTCGGCGGCTAGGCGCAGGAGGTCGTGCGCGACGGCACCCTCGGACAGGTCGATGACGGTGAGCCGGGCCCCGACCGCGAGCCGGGCCGCGCCCATCGTGGTGACGGCCGCGGACCATCCGGCGAGGGTGCCGCCGACGACGTCCACCCGGTCGACGCCGGGCGGGACGGCGACCGGGTACCACTCGCGCTGCCCCTCGTACGCCGACCGGCGGCGTTCCCAGTCCGACCTGGCCTTCGCGTACGCCTTCTCGGCCGCGTCGAGTTCGCGGTCACGGACGCCCCGTTCGCGGGCCACCAGGTCACGTTCGCGCGCGATCCGTTCCCGGACGGTCCGCTCGTCCCGCCACAGCGCCCCGCCGGTGATGCCCAGGATGATCGCGAAGGCGAGCAGCGCGACGGCGGCGAACGTCCACGGGATCACGCCGACGGCGCCGCAGAGCAGGAACAGGACGACGCCGACGAGCGTGCCGCCGAAGGCGATCCGCAGCGGGCTGGCGGCCATGTGCTCGCCGGGGCGG
>JBOHBY010000734.1:0-3130 GCA_050698635.1 Spirillospora sp. | reverse complement strand
CAGATCGGCCCGGCGGTGCTGCGGCACGGCTCGCCCGAGCTGCGGCAGGAGATCGTGCCGCGGATCGCGTCCGCCGACGCCGTGTTCTGCCTGGGCATGAGTGAGCCCGAGGCCGGGTCCGACCTCGCCTCGGTGCGCACCACCGCCACGCGGGCGGGTGGCGGCTGGCGGATCAACGGCCTCAAGACCTGGACCAGCCAGGCCCACCACGCCACCCACATGTACCTGCTGGCCCGCACCGATGACAGCGGGCGCAAGCACGAGGGGCTCACCGAGTTCATCGTCGACATGGACGCCGCCGGCATCACGGTCGGCCCGATCCTCGACCTCACCGGCGAACACCATTTCAACGAGGTCCGTTTCGAGGAGGTGTTCGTTCCCGATCGGCGGGTGATCGGCGAGGTCGGGCACGGCTGGCGGCAGGTCGTGGAGCAGCTCTCCTTCGAGCGCGGCGGCGCGGAACGGGTGCTGTCGAGCTATCCCGTACTGGTCGAGCTGGTCGCGGAGACGTCCCGGCGCGGCGACGACCGCGAGCTGCATGCATTGCTCGGGACGCTGGTGGCGCGGCTCGCCGTCCTGCGCCGCCTCTGTTTCGAGGTCGCCTCCGCCATGGACGCGGGCGACGCGCCCGTCCAGCAGGCGGCGGCGCTGAAGTTCCTGGGCAACGCGTTCGAACGCGACGTCATCGAAGCACTGCGACGCACCGACTTGTGCCGCGATCCGTCCGCCGACTCCGTCTTCGGTCAGGCGCTCCTCGCATCGACCGGCTTCGGCCTGCGCGGCGGCGCGGCCGAGGTGCTGCTGTCCCTCATCGCCCGTCAGGAGGCCCGCGCATGAGCCCGCTCGCCGAGGAGATCCGCCACCTGGTGGACGACATGGTCCGCAGGGAGGGCGTCCCCGACACGGCCGACGAGCAGCGCGCGCTCTGGACGCGGCTCCGCGAGCTGGGCCTTTCCCGGATCGGCATCGACGAGGAGCACGGCGGCTCCGGCGGCACCTTCGACGACCTCATGGTCGTGGTCGAGACGCTCGCGGCGCACGGCACCAGCCAGCCGATCGTCGAGGCCGCCACCGCCGACTGGACGCTCAGCCATACCGGCCCGCTGGACGACCCCTTCACCACCCTCGTCCTGCTGGACGAGCCGCTCGACACCGATGGCGCGGTCGAGCTGCGCGGCGTCCCCTGGGCGCGAGATGCCGAGCGGCTCGTGATCTGCGCTCCCGGCGACACGACGCTGGTCGTGGACCTGGACGCGGCCACCGTCCGCCCGGGGGAGAACCTGGCGGGAGAGCCGCGTGACACGGTGCGACTGACCGCGACGTCGCTCGCGGCCCTCGATCCGGCACCCGAGTACGCGGTGATCCGGGCCCGGCTCGCGCTGCTGTGGTCGGCGGCGGTCACCGGCGCCGCGCATGGCGCGTACCGGCTGACCAGGACGTACGTCGCCGAGCGGCACCAGTTCGGCGCGCCACTGCTGAAGATCCCCGCGGTCGCCACCAACCTCGCGCTGATGCGGGTCGAGCTCGTCCAGGCCGACGCCGCGCTGGCGCAGGCCCGGGGCATGGACCCGGCCGCCGCCGCGACGGCGCGGATCGTCACCGCGTCCGCCGCGACCAAGATCGCTCAGATCGCCCACCAGCTGCACGGCGCGATCGGCATCACCATGGAGTATCCGCTGCACCGCCGCACCCGGCGGTTGTGGGCCTGGCGGGACGCGGTCGCCACCGAGCGGAGCTGGGCCGAGGACCTCGGTCGGCGCGCGGCCGCCGCGGGCGAGGACGGCATCTGGACGCGGCTCACCGCCACCGTCCCGGAGTGAGAGGTCAGGCGGGCCCGGCGGCGTGCAGGCCGTCGATCAGCATCTCGGCGTAGATCTCGCCGAGTTCGGTCGGCGAGACCGGGCCCTCCGAGTCGAGCCACACGTGCGTCCACGCCGCCATGCCGATGATCCCGAACGCGACGAGCCGCGGCGGCCCGACCCGGCGGAACACGCCCTCGTCCATGCCGCGCTCGATGACGTCCACGAAACAGCGCTCGAACTCGCCGCGCTTCTCCTGGATCCCGGCGAACATCTCGCCGGACAGGAACTTGCGCTCCTGCAGGAACACCGTGATCTCCGCCTTGTAGACCGACAGCGGCTCAAGCAGCACCTCGACGGTGAGCTGCCGCAGCATCGTGTCGGCGGGCATGTCCTTCGCGACGATCTGCCGGGCGCGGTAGAGCTGGTAGTCGATGAACTCATCGTGGACGGCGAGGAGCAGATCCTCTTTGCTCGCGAAATGGTGGTAGAAGGCGCCCTTGGTGAGCCCCGCGCCGTCCACCACGCTCTGCACGGACGTCGCGGAGTACCCGTTCTTCTCGAACAGCCGGACGGCGCTGGCGAGCAGGGCGCGCCGGGCGCCCTCCGGGTCGCGCACGACGCGGCGCCCGCCCCGCCTGTTCCCTGTCCTGCCCCTCGGCTCTGCCACGTCGCCGCTGCACTCCTCGAACCGACCGATCGGATTGTCGTCCGCGGCCACCGGTGCTGATGCTAACCGGAGCGTAACATACCGAACGGATGGTATTCGGACGCGATCCGGCGGTCACGTGGCGGCGACGGCCTCGATCTGGACGCGGCAGTCGCCCGCGAGCCCGAGCACGACCGTGCTGCGCGCCGGATAGGGGCCGGGCGCGAACGCCTCCCGGTACGCGCGCTCGAACTCCTCGTAGTACGACTCGTCACGCAGATAGCACGTGGTCTTGGCGACGTCCCGGAGCGTAAGGCCGGAGTCGGCGAGGCGCGCGCCGAGCCGGTCGAGGACGACCCGGGTCTCGTTCGCGACGGTGTCGGCCTCGGGCACCCGCTTCATCGTCGCGACGTCGATCGCGAGGCTGACCGCGTAGACGAGCGGGCTCATGCTGGACTCCTTCGGGGCGTCGCCGATGTCTTGACACCATACCGAACGGTTTGTATGTTAACAAGCCGGTCGCGGGCAGCGCGCCGACTCCACGCCCGAGCACGAGGGACGAGCATGCCGATCTTCCTGAACCCCGAGCCGAGCGACGGCGCCGAGCACGGCCTGTCCGCGGGCGCCGTGGCCGGCGGCCACGTGTTCGCCGCCGGCACCGCGCTGGACCGCTCCACCCGGC
>JBOHBY010000733.1:0-3109 GCA_050698635.1 Spirillospora sp. | reverse complement strand
CTCCTGCACGCACAGCACGTCCGGGTCGAGAGCGCGGACGACCCGGGCCACGGCCGCCGGGTCGTCGCGCAGCGACCGGACGTTGTAGCTCAGCAGCCGGACGGACGGCACGTCTAGACGACGGCGTCCTGGAGCGGGCGGACGCGCGCCAGGTCGGCGGCGCCGACGATGCCCGCGGCGGAGCCCAGCTCGGCGATGCGGATGTCGGGCAGCGGGCGGTGGCCGCGGCCCGTCAGCGCGTCCTCGAACGCGGCGCGGATCGGGTCGAGCAGCAGGTCGCCGGCGTCGGACAGGCCGCCGCCGATGATGAACGCGCCCGGGTCCAGGATGGCGCTGAGGTCGGCGAGCCCCTGGCCCGCCCAGTGCGCGATGGTGCGGAAGCACTCCAGGGCCGCCTTGTCGCCCTCGCGGGCGGCCTGCGACACCTCGGGTCCGCTGATGCCGTCGGGGCGCCCGTCGCCGAGTTCGAGGAGCCGTCCCGCCATCGCCGGCGCCACCCGGGCGAGGTCGCGGGCCTCGTGGACGAGGGCGTTGCCGCTGGCGTACTGCTCCCAGCAGCCGCGGTTGCCGCAGCCGCAGCGGCGGCCGTCGGGGACGACCCGGAAGTGGCCCATCTCGGCGCCGATGCCGAACCGGCCCCGGTACAGCTCGCCGTTGATGATGATGCCGCCGCCGATTCCGGTGCCGAGGGCGACCAGGACGAGGAAGTTCTCGCCGCGTCCTGCGCCGAACCTCGCCTCGCCCCACGCGGTGGCGTTGCCGTCGTTCTCCACGATGACGGGCAGCCCGACCAGGCTCTCGACCTTCTCCTTGATCGGCTCCTCCCGCCAGGCCAGGTTCGGCGCGAACAGCACGTTGGAGCGGTCCTCGTCGACGAAGCCGGCGGTGCCGAGGCCGACGGCCGACACCTCTTCGAACTTGCCCTTCAGCAGGTCGACGACCTCGGCGATGGTCTCGGCGGTCTCCTTGGGGTTGGTCGAGGGAGTGGGCCGGCGAACCTTCTCCAGGATGGTTCCCCGGGCGTCGACGACCCCGGCGGCGACCTTGGTGCCGCCCACGTCCACGCCGATGGTCAGGGCCATGTACGCTTCCTCCTCCTCGCGCGGCACGGCTGGGAGCCGCTACCGCACTACCCGATGTCCATGGGGTCGCCGCCGGTGGCGGCCGACCACGGCCCGCCCGTCGCGGCGCGGTCCGACCGCTCGGACCTACCCGCCCGGGGGCTTTCCGACGCCTCCGGCGGACGGTCCCTCCGGTCACGGCCGGACGCGGACGCCGCCGGGTCCGGTGTGGCCCCGTTGGACACCGATCGGCCGGATGCGGCCCGGCCGGGCTGGTCGCTCATGGGTCCATCTTCCCTCTGTCGTCGGCGTGAACGGTATCGCCTCCCGGACGCGGTCAGCTCTCCACGTGCCGACGCAGGCCCTTCAGCGCGGAGTCGATGATCCGTTTCTCGCCCTTGCGCTTCACCATGCCGATCAGCGGGACGCGCACGTCCACGGCGAGCTCGTAGGTCACCTCGGTCGAGCCGTCGCGCTCGGCCAGGGTGTAGGAGCCGTAGAGGCCGGTGACGACCGAGCCGGCCTCCACCAGCTCCCACGTCACCCGGTCGTCGCCGTCCCAGGTGTAGGCGAGGCCGACGGTGTCGCTGAACGGGCCGCCCTCGAACGTCAGCCGGGCGCGGGACGCGCGGCCGTCCTCCCCGGCCTCCTGGACGGTGAAGCCGCGGATGCCGCTCGCCCAGGCCGGGTACCCCTCGAGATCGGCGATCACCGCCATGATCTCGGCCTTGCCGGCCTTGACCGTGATGGAGGAGGTCGTGCGGTCCGCCATCGGCGTCTCCCTCGGCTCTGGACGGGCCCCGCGCGGGCCCGCTCGTAGAGAAAGTACCTTTCAGACCGTCAGGACGTACGGCACGCCACGGGCGCGGAAGTGCCCGACGTTCACGCATTCGGTGCGGCCGATCCGCATCCGCTGCGCGAGCGGCTGGTGGACGTGCCCGAACAGCACGTATTTCGGCCGCGTCCGGTGGATCGCGTCGAGGATCGCCTCGCTGCCCCGCTCGAACCGGCGCGCGACGGTGTCGTACAGCAGTTCGGGGATCGCGGGCGGGATGTGGCAGCACAGCACGTCGACGTCGCCGACGGCCTCGACCTTCGCGGCGTAGGCGTCGTCGTCGATCTCGTAGGGGGTGCGGTACTCGGTGCGCAGGCCGCCGCCGACGAACCCGAACCGCAGCCCGCCGATCTCGGTGGTCTCGCCGTCCAGGACGCGGTGCCCGTCGCGCAGGTGCCGCCCCCACATGCGCGGGACGTCGACGTTGCCGTAGGTGAGGTAGGCGGGCGAGGGCATCGCGGCGAACAGTTCGGCGTACTGCCGGTCGACGGCGCGTTCGATGTGCGGCCACGCGTCGCCGTCGAGCGAGGCCCACAGGCTCCGGGAGAACTCGCGGGCCTCGTCGAAGCGCTTGCCGGTCCGCAGCTCGATGAGGCGGGCGGCGTTGTCCTGGCCGAACAGCTCGGCGAAGATCCCCCGCGCGTGGTCGTGGTAGTCGACGAACAGGATCAGGTCGCCCAGGCAGATGAGCGCGTCGGCGCCGTCGGCCGCGGTCGCGAGCGCGTCCGCGCGGCCGTGCACGTCGCTCACCACGTGGATCCTCATGAACCGACTGTAATAGGACGTACCGTCAGCGCGAACATCCGGCCTTGTGAGCGCGGCGCCAGAGTCGGCCGGTGACCTGCGGAAACGTGGGTCAGCCGGTGGCGGCCGACACCAGGGAGTGCCATTCGCGCACGAGCGCCGGGTCGACCGGGGCGTCCCAGGCGCCGTCCGAGCGGACGGCGGTGCCCACGTGGAACGCGGTGACGCCCGCCGCCGCGAGGACCGCGACGTGCCTGCGGCGCAGCCCGCCCCCGGCCATGATCATCTTGGCGGCGGCCGGGTCTTCGGTGGCGCGGCGGACCAGGACGTCCACCCCGGCGTCCACGCCCCGCGCCGACCCGGCCGTGAGGACGGTGTCAAGCCCGCCGCCGAACCCGCGGACGACGTCCCACGCCTGGGCCGGGTCGGCGGCGTGGTCGAGCGCGCGGTGGAACGTCCAGGGCAGCGG
>JBOHBY010000732.1:0-5597 GCA_050698635.1 Spirillospora sp. | reverse complement strand
CCGGTGTCCTCCAGCGCGACCGGCATGCTCATGATCTGATCAACCCCGCCGCGCGCAGGGAGCTCATGAGCGCCTGGACGTCGGCGGGCACCCGTTCGGCGTGCGCGGGGTGGTCGCGGGTGAGCCGGGCGATGACGTCCTCGACCGTCGCCGCCTCGGCGAGCATCCGCACGACGGCGGCGCCGGTGCCGTTGAGCTGGAAGTAGCGGCCGCCGCGCTCGTCGAGCAGGACCATTCCGTCCTCGGTCTCGGTCAGCGAGACGTGTCGCGCCAGGACCCCTCTCATGCAGTTCCTCCGATTGGAGACGCGGACGCGGGCACGGATCTGAGCCATACCTCGCAGGCCAGGGTGCGGTGGAGCAGGAGCAGGCCCCGTGAGTTGGGGTAGAGGCCGAGCAGGGCCGCGCGGAAGGCGCCGGCGTCGACCAGGCCGAGCCGGGCGAGGCGCAGGTCGTCGCACAGGCCGAGCAGGTCGGGCAGGTTCTCGCGCAGGCCGGTGTAGGCGCCGTGGCTGAACTCGGCCTTGGTCCGCCGGGCGAGGATCGGCTCGGGAACGGTCCCGCGCATGATCGTCGCCAGCGCGGGCTTGTAGGCGTCGGTGGTGGCGCGGTCTTCCAGCCGCAGGGACAGGACCGCCTCGATGACCCGGTCGTCGAGGAACGGCGCCTGCCAGCGGATGCCGTAACGGTCCATGATGCGTCCCGTGCGCCGGACCGCCTCGCCTCCCTTGCGCAGGCCGCGCAGGGCGGTGTGCTCGCAGCGCAGCGGCGACATCGGCTCCGCGTCGCCGGAGGCGGAGATCAGCGCGCGTGCCGCGTCGACCGCGTCGGGCGTGGCCCATGCCGGCATCCTTGTCGTGGCGTCCCAGCCGATCTCCGGGCTCCGCGACGGCTTGGGCAGCGGGTCGGTCAGCGTCGTGGCGCACGCCTGGAGCCACGAACCGTAGGAGCGGCCGTCGAGTACCTCGCGGACGGTGGCGGCCAGCCGCCAGCGATGCAGCGCCCGGTCGACCCGCATGTTGCGGAGCCACCGCACGGGGTGCCGACGGGCGAGAGTGTGCAGGAACGACGGGCCGGCGTAGAACAGCTCGTCACCGCCGTCGCCGGTCAGGTGCATGGTGGAGTGGTGCTCGGCCAGGACGCCGGCCGTGTGCAGAATCTTCGCCCGGACGTGGACCCTCGTCAGCGGTGACTCCGCGTCGGAGTCGGGCTCGCGCAGGCAGGCGAACATGCCGGGCACCTCGCGTCCCGGCAGGACGACGTGGCGGACTCCCGGCATCGCGAGCGCCGCCGCCCGTGCCCACCGGACGTCGTCGTTGCCCTCGTTGAGCGACTCGCGGTGGATCGTCACCAGTTGTGGCGCGTTTGGTGCGGTATCGGCGGCCTCGGTCATCAGGAAGCACAGGCTCGTCGAGTCGAGGCCGCCGGACAGGTCGGCGCTCAGCACGCCGCCGTCCGGCCGCAGCCGCGCCGCCACCGCACCGGCCAGCGCCGAACGCACCCGCTCGGCCCCCTCGGCCAGCGGAGTCTCCGGCGCGGGGGGCGCCCACCAGCGGACCGCGCGGACGGTGCCATCGGCGCCTGACCTCAGGTAGTAGCCCAGCGGCAGGGCCTGGACGCCTCGCCACAGGCTTCTCTCGTTGAGCGGGTAGGGCGGCCCGGGTGCGAGCAGCCACAGGGCGAGCGTCTCCTCGGAGAAGGACGAGCCCGCCAGGTGGGCGAGCGCGTCGGGAGTGTTGGCGGCGACGGTGACGCCACCGATCCGGATGTAGAAGACCTGGCATGCGGTCGACAGGCTGCCCTGCGCCCGGACGACGCCGTTCACCTCCGCCACCAGATGGAAGCTTCCAGGCAGTGAACGGGCGAGCCAGGAGACGTCGTCGATGGTGCGGATGCGGGGCAGCATCGCGGTCAAGCCGGTGGAGTCGACCGCCGCGCAACCGAGGACGGCCACCCGGCATCGCCGGTCGGCCGCCCAGACCGCCTCGGCGGGCGCCCAGCGGCCCACGATCCAGGGCAGGCCGGACGCATGCGGAATGATCTGCAGAGAATCCGGCTCGCCGGCGAATTTCTTCGCCGCGGCATCATCCGGAAGAACCAAGAATTCCAAGAGGAGACTCCACCGATCCCGGCTGCGAACACTTGACGACGCACTGGCGTTTTCAGCGGCGATGTGCCGACGTCGTCGGGGACGCCGGCACACCCACGCAGGCCATTTCGATCAATTACTTGCGGAATTGATCGGGGGGACTACGACTAACAGTCGATCCAGCACTGGTCGTAGTCGTCGTATCCCCAGGTGCCCTGCCTCATCGTCACCTCAGAGAAATCGCCGACCTCGGCGACCAGGGGCGGCTCGTACACCATCACTTCCTGCTCCATGTCAACTCCTTTCCACTACTCTCCGAGCTTGCGTCACTCAACGTATCAAGACGACTACTCTCCGTCCACGGGTCGGAGGTAGATCAATTAGCGCCGTCCGCCGCACGGCGGGCCGAAGGCCCCTCGTGCGCGAGAAGCACGAGAGGGCCTTCGGCCGTGGGAGTGGCGCCGGTTACGGGCAGGTCTTCCAGGTGTAGTGGTAGGTCGTGTTGATGTCGCCGTCGGTGGAGTCCATGCTGATGTAGCTGACCTTCGTCTGGTCCGAAGATCCCAGGTCCGCGCGCAATTCCGTGTTGACGTTGAAGTTGCGCTGCTCGCCGCACGGCGACCATACGAGCTGGGTGATGTCCACGACGTCGGTGGACTGCCAGTTCTTCTTCCAGGGGCCGACCAGGCCGTGGGAGAACTCTCTGGTGCGGGAGTCGCCCTGGAAGTAGTAGCTGGCGAGCTGGTTGGCCTTCGCGCCGGTCTGCAGGTTGGCGTACCCGCGGTAGTCCGTCGTCGAGACGGCGTAGGTGAAGCCCTGCGGGACGTGGACCCTCAGGTTGATCTGGCAGTTCTTACGTTCGTCGATGGGCGAGGACGAGCCACCGACCTGGGCGAGGTACTTGCTGTAGGTGATGGTGAACGCGTCGTTGTTCTCCGACAGGGCGACCGCCGCGGTGCCGATCGGACACCCGCTGCCGTTGACGGTAGCGACATCGATGGTGACGCCTTTGGGGCCGTGCTCAAGATATTCCCCGCCCGCGGCGGCGGCGGGGGCCACCGCCGCGATGGTCGTGGCGAGTGTGGCGACGGCGGCTGAAATGGCGATCCCTTTAAGCATGCGATTCCTCTGCTCGACGGTAGGAGCTTGTTGTTCCTTCGGCGGCACGGGAGGCGGTGCCGGATGTCTGAATCGAACGGACGCCGCCAATGGTGATCAGCTCGCGAGCTGAACGAAGGTTAACCTTCCCGGTTAAATGCTGTCAATCAATGGTTTTCAACAGTCATTCCACTCGAACCGCCGGGCGGGAAGCACTTTGCGACCTTGATCATTCGATTATCGAGCGTCAATAGCGGCTCTTTGACAAAGATCGTTCCAAGTGATGCACGGGCAATTGCGCAGAGTGATGGAAACGTAGCGCGGGTATCGAGGAATGGCCGGAATCGGTCGGCGAGCGGGACTTGGCCGTGGCTCTTAGCCGTGGCTCTTGGCCGTGGCCCTTGACCGGGGCTCTCAGCCGGAGTTCTTTGCCCAGCGGTGGAAGCGGTGGCTGATATCGGTCATGGTGAGGGCGGAGCGGGGGGCAGGTGGGTCGCCCATGGCACCTATGACGTGGATGAGGGCAGGGCCGTCCGCGGTCGCCGCGCTTGTCAGCGCCGACTTCAGGGCGATGGCGCTGTCCACGGTTTCCGTGGTCGCGTAACCGAAGGGCGCGCCAATGTCGTGTGCGCCGCCGGAGGCGACGATGCGCTGGCCTCCGGTGCTCTCCCAGCCGCCGTTCCAATGCACGACATGGACCAGCGGAATGCCGGTCAGTCCGATCGTCGCGGTGCCCGGCAGGCCCATGAGGTGGTTGCCGTCGCCTTCCAGGGCGGTGGCGGGGCGCCCGGCGAGGGTCATGCCCGCCGCCACGGGCGGGGCCAGGCCCATTCCGGCCAGGAGGTGGACGACGTGGTCGCCGTCCCCGGCGGCCACGACCTCGCGGGACAGGAAGCCGTTCCCCACGACGAGAGGGCGGCCCGTTTCGGCCGTCCAGGTGAGGACGGTCGAGGCGAGGACCGCTCGGGGGACGTACCGCGTCATGGCTTCACCAGGAGGGCGTAGGGGCGGCGCTCCGTGCGGCAGGCCGCCGCCCGGGTTCGGCATCGGGATTCGTCGTCGGCGTTCTGGGGGACGATGTCGTGCTCGATGCCCACGGCGGCCAGTAGGGGGATCGTCCGGTCGCCCATGACCGTGTGGTGGGGGAGCTTGTCCGTTCCGGCGCCTGCCCAGCCGATGACGAGCGTCAGGGGGACGTCGGCGGCGATCGCGAGCGAGACGATCGCGTCCAGGGACGTGCCCAGGCCGGCGTTCTTCATGAAGACGGCGTGGCGTTCGCCGGCCAGTTCGGCGCCGACGGCCATGGCCACCGCTACGTCCTCGCGGGCGGTGAAGGTGACCGGGATGCGTTCTGAGATCGCGTCCAGGACGGAGGCGAGCTGGGAGTCAGGGACGCCCAGGGCCCGGCGGACGCCGACGTGTTCCAGAGTCGCGACGACTGTGGTGGAGGCGCTCACGACAGGTTCGTCCACCAATCCCACTGGAACGGGCCGAGGCCCATGGACTTGCGCAAGCGTTCCAGGGTCGCGGCCACACGCAATGACGGGTAGAAGCCCTCCGGCGTTCGCATGGGCAGTACGTCGATCGGGATGCGGTCGCGGATGTGCTCGTCGGCGGTGGTCAGGTGGGTGAGGGCCGTTTGGGCCGTCGCGCGGTCGATGGTGGCGGGAGCTTCGGCTCGTAGTCGCTGGAGGTTGCGGAGTTCTTCTGTGATGGGTGTCCGTCGTGAGCTGGCGGCCAGGAGCAGTTCGGCTTCGCGGGGGGACGCGGCCCGGCCGTCGAGGACGAGTTCGCAGAACGCCAGCCGTTCGACGGTCAGCAGGCAGGCCAGCAGGCAGGTGGCCCAGTCCTCGGCCTCGGCGGCGGCCTCCGCGTCCTCGACGCCCGGCTGCACGAGAAGGGCGTGGCTCCAGGACGCGGCGGTGGCCTTCTCCGCGAACCAGCGCGCGTCTATGGCGGTCATGTCAGCCTCCCGTCGATCGCGGCGGGGTCGGTGGTGAGGGTGACGGCGCCGTGGGTGATCGCCTCGGCGAGCGCTGGGGCGTCCAGGGTTTTCAGGGTGTCGTCGAGGGAGTTCGAGGGGAGGTCCAGGCGGTGCAGGAGGTGTTCGCCGACCAGGTGGAAGGTGGTGTCGCCGAAGGTGAAGTCGGGGGCTTGGGCCGGGGTCAGGCGAACTAGTTCGGTCGGGGCGGTGAGTGGGAGGCCCAACTGGGCGGTGTAGTGGGCAAAGTCCGTCGCGGACGTAATACGGCGGGCGTCCGCCAGGAGGGGTGGCGGGAAACCGCTGCGGCGCGCTTTGGCGGGGAGCCATTTGTCGCCGACGAAGATCTCCCCGCGGGAGCGGACGGCGGCCTCGACGGCGGCCTCCGCGGCACGCGACCAGGCGAGCCCCGCTAGCGGCGCCCGCGCGG
>JBOHBY010000731.1:0-8792 GCA_050698635.1 Spirillospora sp. | reverse complement strand
CATGGGGGACCGCGCGACCGCGACGCTGCGCCACCCCCCGCGCCTCGGCGAGCACACCGCCGAGGTCGCGCGCGAACTCGGCTACGACGACGCGGCCATCGACGCCCTGATACGCCGCGGCGCGCTGGTCGACGGCGCGCTGGTCGACACGGGCGCCCGAGCAGAGGAGGGACATGCCCCACTCCAGTAAGACCCACTGGCAGTCGCTGTTCCGCGGAGAGCCCGTGCCGGACATTCCGCCGCCGAAGTCGGTCGAGGAACTGGTCGGCAGGCGTCGCAAGCCGGTCGCGTCCCCGCTGCCCGCCGAGGCGGCGGCGCTGGTCCAGTTGCACGAGGACGTCGAGCTGGGCGGCCCCGACGGCGACCTCACCGCCGAGATCTACCAGCCCCGCCGCCCCGGCCCGCACCCCGTGCTGATGTACGTGCACGGTGGAGGCTGGTACACCGGCTCGCCCGCGATGGACCGGCGGTACTGCGCGTCCATCGCCGCCGAGGGCGTGCTCGTGGTGAGCCCCGGCTACGCGCTCGCGCCCGAGCACCCGTTCCCGCGCGGCCTGGAGGACTGCGTGTACGCGACGCGCTGGGCCGTGAAGAACGCGGCGGCCTACGACGGCGACGCGGCGCGGATGGCCATCGCGGGAAGCTCGGCGGGCGCGAACCTCGCGGCCGGGACGGCGCTCGTCCTGCACGACTCCGCCGTCGAGGCGCGCGTGCGCGGCGGCGACCTCGCGGACCTGCCGGTCTCGCTGAGCGCCCTGCTCCTGCTGTTCGGGCTCCTGGACGCGCACCGCTGGATCACCGACCCGAAGTACTACGCGGGCGAACCGGAGATCTCGCTCGCCGCCTACCTCGGCCCGAACTTCACCGGACTGCTCCGCGACCCCCTGGTCAGCCCGGTGCACAGCCCGGACCTGCACGTCCTGCCGGCCACCTACCTCTCCTGCGGCGACGAGGACGCCCTGCTCGGCCATTCGCTCGCCATGACCGAGCGCCTCGCCGCCGCGGACGTGCCGGTGACGCTGTCGGTCGTCCCGAACGCCGACCACGAGTTCCTCAAGATCCCCGAGCGGGTCGATGGGGCGCGGGCGGAGAACGAGCGCATCGTCCACTGGCTGCGCGAGCGCCTCGCCCTGCCTGACCGAGCGCCCGGCGGTGCGCGATGAGCAGTGTCGGGATCGACGCCCTGACCAAGCGGTTCGGCGACGTCACCGCCGTCGACCGGGTCAGCCTCGACATCGGCGACGGCGAGTTCGTCGCGCTGCTCGGACCGAGCGGCTGCGGCAAGACCACGACGCTGCGCTGCGTCGCCGGCCTGGAGTCGCCGGACGAGGGCAGCATCCGCCTCGGCACCGGCACCGTCGTCGACCGGTCGCGCGGCTACGAGCTGCCGCCGCACAAGCGCGACATCGGCATGGTCTTCCAGAGCTACGCGCTCTGGCCGCACATGTCGGTCATCCAGAACGTGAGCTACCCGCTCCGCCTGAAGCGGCAGCGCAAGCAGGACGCGCGGGCCAAGGCGATGGACGCCCTCGAACTGGTCGGGCTGGCGGGCTACGCGTCCCGCTCGGTGTCGGCGCTGTCGGGTGGGCAGCAGCAGCGTGTCGCGCTGGCGCGGGCGCTGGTCCGCGAGCCGAGCGTCCTGCTGCTCGACGAGCCGCTGTCGAACCTGGATGCCACGCTCAGGACGCAGATGCGCGTCGAGCTGAAACGCATCCACGAGCAGACCGGGTCGACGATGGTCTACGTCACGCATGACCAGGAGGAAGCGGTCAGCATGGCCGACCGGATCGCGGTCATGCACGACGGGCGCGCCGTCCAGGTCGGGTCACCGCGCGAGGTGTTCGACGGGCCGTCCACGCGCTGGGTGGCGGAGTTCCTCGGCTACGAGAACGTCCTGCCGGGCAAGGTCGAGGCCGTCGGCGCCACCGGAGCCGAGGTCAGGCCGGACGGCTGGGACACCACCCTGACCTCCGCCCGCGCCACCCGCTGCTCGTCGGGCGACCGCGTCTGGATCGCCGTCCGGAGCACGGCGATCGTCTTCGACGACGGCCCCGCGGACCGCCCGCCGCGGCCGAACCGGCTGGACGCGAAGGTGCTGCGCTCGACCTTCCTGGGCACCGCCACCGAACACGAGGTCGCCGCGTTCGGCTCGCACCTGGTCGCCAAGCAGCTCACGGCGGAACTGCCCCGTCCCGCCGCCGCCGCGCCGCCGGGCGACGGCGCGACGATCCGGATCGAACCGGCCCAGATCGCCCTGATCCCTGCCATCGACGCCGACGCCGACGCCGACGTGCCGCCCGGCGAGAGACGTGCCCCATGACGGCCGCGACCGCATCGCGCGCGGACGGCGGCGGTGTCCGTTTCAGGGGGCGTCGTGTCCCCGCGCTGGCCCTGATCGGGTTCGCGACCCTGCTGCTCGGCTGGCCCCTGCTCATGCTGCTTGTCGGCGCTTTCCGCAGCGCCCCGCCCGGCCAGAGCGGAGCCTGGACGCTCGACGCCTTCCCCGAAGTATTCGGTGAAGGACGCACTTACGACGCGCTGCTGAATTCCGTCATCTTCGCTGCGGGCTCCACTGCGGTGGCCCTTTTCGTCGGCGGATACTTCGCGTTCGTCTCGGCGCGCACGACGACACCGTGCCGGCGCCTGATCACGCCGGTCATGCTGCTCATGCTCGCGCTCCCGACCCTCCTGTACGCGATCAGCTGGAGCCTGCTCGGCAACCCGGAGGTCGGCCTCCTCAACAAGCCGTTCGAGGCTGTTTTCGGTGCGTCGCCGCTGAACGTCTACTCGTGGCCGGGGCTGATCCTCGTCCAGGGCCTGAAGCTCTCCTCGTTCTGCTATTTCCTGCTCCTCGGCCCAATTTCGACGCTGAACAGCAGCTACGAAGAAGCCGCGTTCACCTCCGGCGCGAGCCGCCTGCGGACGCTTTTCTCCATCGACCTGCCCTCCCTCGCACCGACGCTGTTCGGCGTCGGGATCCTCGTCGGCATCTACTGCATGGGCACGTTCGACGTCCCGCAGATCATCGGCGAGAACGCCGGGGTGGACACGCTGTCGACCCGGATCTTCTTCTACATCGCGGCGTCGACCCCGGCCCAGTACGCCGCCGCCAGCGGCATCTCGATGATCATGATGCTGGCCATGGTGGTGTTGATCTGGCTGCAATGGCGGTACACGAGCAGGCGAAGCTTCACGACCGTGACCGGGAAGGACTACGCGTCCACCCGCTGGACGCTGGGACGCGCCGGATACCTCGGCACCGCGTCCATCGCCGTGCTGCTCCTCATCGGCGTGCTGCTGCCCGCGTCGCAGGTGGTGCTGACGTCCTTCCAGAGCGTGCTCGGCATGTACAGCCGTTTCACCCTCGCGAACTACACGGCGGTGTTCGACGACCCGCAGACGGTCGGCGCCTTCCAGCTCACCCTGTCGCTGTCGGTCGCGGCGGGCCTGGTCACGATGGTGTTCGCGACGCTGCTCGTGTACGTCGCGGGCAAGACGAGCCGCCGGTTCGGCCGCTACGTCGACCTGCTGAGCCTGGCGTCGCTCGTCCTCCCGGGCGTCGTGCTGGCGGCGGCGCTGACCTGGGGCTACCTGTCCGTGCCTGGCCTTCGGCAGCTGTACGGGACGACCTGGCTCTGCGTGATCGGCCTGGTGATCCTGCTGGTGCCGGTGGCGAGCCGGTCGGCGGCCGGGGCGCTCGCGCAGATCAGCGCCGACTTGGAGGAGTCGGCCCGTGCGTCGGGGGCGTCCGCGCTGCGGGCGTTCACCGGGATCGTGCTGCCGCTGATGCTGCGCAGCTTCCTGGCCGGCTGGCTGGTGTGCAGCGTGATCATGGCCGGGGTGCTGGACGTCCCGCTGATGCTGCTCCCGGCGACGCACACGAACGTCGCCACCATGTCCTACAGCCTGTTCTACAGCTCGGCCGTGCCGACGCAGGCGTGCGCGCTGCTCGTCCTGCTGACCGCGCTGATCTGTGCCCTCGGGATCGCCTACCTCGCGCTCCGCTACGCGGTGCTCACGGTGACGGCGGGCGCCGCCCGGAAAAGCCCGGTGACCCGGGGAAACCCGGTGACAAGTTCGAGGTGAATGCCATGACCGTGTTCGGCTGGAACAGATCGGCGGCGTATCCGGACGGCCGCCGGAGGGTCGCCTGCGCGGCGGCGGCGATGGCGGCGCTCTCGCTCGCGGCGGCATCGGCGTGCGGCGGCGGCGGCGTGGGGAAGGCGGAGGCGTCCAAGCAGTGCGCGGACAGCGCCTCCGGCGACACCGCGTGGGCGGGCGACGCCGCCAACGCCCGCGCGCTGGCCGACCTCTGCGAGCGCGCCGCGAAGGCGGGCCAGAACCAGGTGGTCGTGTACGGCGCGTACGCCGAGCTGTTCCGGCCGATCTGGCAGGACTTCACCAAGCGCTATCCGTCGATCAAGATCGTGCCGAAGGTGCAGCCGCCGGGCGCGACGGTGAGCGCCGTCCAGTCCGAGGTGTCGAGCGGACGGCAGGTCGGCGACGCGCTGATGCTCGGCCTGGAATCGGTGAGCGTGTCCGCGGACAAGGGTCTGCTGGAGCCGTTCGAGCCCGCGACCGTCGACGATCTGCCGACCCGGTACCGCGATTCCAAGCAGCGGTTCTACGTGCCGTACGGTGACGTCTACGGCTTCATGTACAACAAGAAGAAGATGTCCGAGGCCGACATCCCGAAGACCATGGCGGACCTCGTCTCGGGCAGGCTCAAGGGTTTCGTCCTGGACGACCCGGGCCTCGGCGTGATCAGCGCGCAGTCGCTGATGCCGATCTACAAGGCGAACAAGCTGACCCTCGACCAGATGCGCGGGCTGAAGCGCAACGGCAAGCTGGTCGACTCCACCCGCCCCTACTACGACCGGTTGGTCACGGGCGAGACGACGATGCTGCCCTGGGCGTCCTACATGCGGCACCTGCGCAAGGAGCAGGCCGGTGCCCCGGTGGCCTTCAAGGCCGTGCCGGGGCTGTCGTCGCTGCTGTACGGCTCGTCGGCCGTCATCAAGGGTGCCCCGCACATGGACGCGGCGAAACTGTGGGCGTCCTGGATGCTCACGCCCGAGGCGCAGCGGCTGATCGCGTCCAAGGGCCTGAACACGCCGCTGCGGCCGGGCATCAAGACCCCGGCGTCGTGGCCCGATTACCACGTGCTGGAGAACGCGATGCCGCAGATCGCGCCAGAGAACTTCAACCGCGTTCTGCAAGAGTTCCTGCAATGGGTGAAACCGGTGAACTCGTGAGCGGAGGAGGTGCGCGGATGAGTCGTCCGGACTACGACGTACTGATTGTCGGCGCTGGCTTCAGCGGGCTGAACGCGCTGCACCGGCTGCGCGGGCGCGGGCTCCGGGTCAAGGTGCTGGAGTCCGGCCGTGACGTCGGCGGCACCTGGTACTGGAACCGGTATCCGGGCGCGCGGGTGGACATCGAGAGCCTCGAATACTCCTACGCGTTCTCCGACGAACTGCAACAGGAATGGCACTGGCCGGAACGGTACGCGGCGCAGCACGACGTTCTGCGCTACCTGCGGTGGGTGGCCGAGAAACTGGACCTCCGCCGCGACATCGAGCTGGGCCGCCGCGTCCGCGCCGCCGATTTCGACGACGCAACCGGCCTGTGGACGCTCACCGTCGAGAACGGCAACGGTAACGACGGCGAGCGCCTCCGCTGCCGCTACTGCGTCATGGCGACCGGTTTCCTGTCCGCGCCCAGGATGCCGGACATCCCCGGCCTCGACGCGTTCGGCGGCCGGTTGATCCACACCGGCGCGTGGCCGCGCGACGAGGTCGACCTGAGCGGACGCGTCGGCGTCATCGGCACGGCCGCGAGCGGCATCCAGGTGATCCAGACGGTCGCGCGGACGGCGGCACGGCTGACGGTGTTCCAGCGCAGCGCCAGCTGGGCGCTGCCCCTGCGGAACGAGCCGATGCCCGACGACTACGAACAGTTCGTCAAGACGAACTACGCCGAGATCCGCCGGCTTGAGCACACCACCAAAGGGCCGGGCATGGTGCTGGTGGGCAAGCGCATCATGGTCCCGGAGGTCCGCAGTGCGCTCGACGTCTCGGCCGAGGCCCGCGAGGCCGCCTACGAGGGGCTGTGGCGGGCGGGGGGCGTCCACTGGGGACGGATCTTCTCCGACCTCGGCCGGAACGAGGCCGCGAACGACACCGTCCGCGACTTCCTGGAGCGGAAGATCCGCGAGGCGGTGAAGGACCCGGACGTCGCCGACCTGCTCGTGCCCGAGCACCGTCCGCTCACCCGGCGCCCGCCGGGCGAGTCCGGCTACTACGAGGCGTTCAACCGCGACAACGTCACCCTCGTGGACGTGCGGTCCGACCCGATCGCGAGGGCCGACACCGACGGCATCGTGCTGGCCGGCGGCGGCCGCCATCCGCTCGACGTGCTCATCTGCGCGACCGGCTTCGACGGCGGCGCGGGCGCCATACTCCGCATGGACGTCACCGGCCGCGACGGCATGCCGCTGCGCGACCATTGGGCCGAGGGCGTCTCCACTCACCTCGGCATGATGACGTCGAAATTCCCGAACCTGTTCTTCATCAACGGCCACCAGAGCCCGTGCGCCCATTTCTCGCCGCCATTGCTGGCCGACTACCAGTCGGAGTTCATCGGCCGCCTCATCGACGAGGTGGGTGAGGACACGGGGGACGGCGGCGCGGGCGCGCTGATCGAGCCGAACTCCGAATCCGAGGCCGCCTGGTCGCGGCATGTCGACGAGGTGTACGAGCGGACACTGATCCCGAAGACCGACAGCTGGTGGATGTCGCGGATAGCCCCCGGCGCCAAACGGCAGGCGGTGGCCTACGCGGGCGGATTCACCGAGTACCGCAAGTGGTGCGAACGCGCCGCCGCGGGACGATTCCAGGAATACGAACGACGCGCCCGCGTCTAGGCCGCGCGGGACGAGGGGAGACACGACGCAGATGGCGATCGATCCGGGCGACTTCCTCGCCGTCGACGACCAGCTGGACGCGGACGCGCGTGCCGTCCGCGACACCGTCCGCGCGTACGCGGAGGCGGAACTCGCGCCGCACGTGAGCGAATGGTACGAGACCGGAGGGCTGCCGATCGAGGCCGCGAAGGGGCTGGCGGAACTCGGCCTTTTCGGTATGCATCTGAAGGGCTACGGCTGCGCCGGGCTGAGCGCCACCGCCTACGGCGTCGCGTGCCGCGAGCTCGAAGCGGTCGACTCCGGTCTGCGCAGTTTCGTGTCGGCGCACGGGTCACTGGCGATGTCCGCGATTCACCATTGGGGCAGCGAGGAACAACGGACGGCCTGGCTTCCCGGAATGGCGTCCGGGGAACTGATCGGCTGCTTCGGGCTGACCGAGGCGGAGGCCGGCAGCGACCCGGGCTCGATGCGGACCACCGCGGTTCGCGACGGCGACACCTGGGTGATCAACGGGTCCAAGATGTGGATCACCAACGGGACGTTCGCGGACGTCGCCGTCGTGTGGGCCAAGGCCGCCGACCCCGACAGCCCCGACGACGGCCGCATCCACGGCTTCCTGGTCCCGACGGACACGCCGGGCTTCACCGCCGCCAAGATCCAGCGGAAGCTGTCGCTGCGCGCGTCGGTGACGGCGGAGCTGTCGTTCGACGACGTCCGCGTCCCGGCCGGCGCGCTGCTGCCCGGGGCGCGTGGCCTGTCCGGCCCGCTGACCTGCCTGAACGAGGCGCGTTTCGGCATCCTGTGGGGCGCCGTCGGCGCGGCCCGCGCGTGCTATCTCGAAGCGCTGCGCTATTGCCTCGCGCGCGAGCAGTTCGGGCGGCAGATCGCCTCGTTCCAACTGGTGCAGGCGAAACTGGCGGAAATGGTCGTGGCCGTCAACGGCGCCGCGTTGAACGCCGTGCATCTCGGCCGCCTCAAGGACGCCGGCGCGATTCAGCCGGAACAGATCAGCTTCGGTAAGCTGGCGAACGTCCGCGCCGCGGCGGAGGTCGCCCGCACCGCGCGGGGCCTTCTCGGCGGCGCCGGGATAACGCTCGACCACACGGTGATGCGGCATATGAACAATCTGGAAACCGTCCTGACCTATGAGGGCACGGAGGAAATGCACCTGCTCAGCATTGCCCGCTCCGTCACCGGAATCCCGGCGTTCAGGTAACACGGAAAGCTCCCGGAAATGGCGAAATCGATGGCCGACACAGGCTCCGTCAGGTGGGCGGTGTCGCGCATCCGCGAAATGATCACCGTGATGGAGCTGCTGCCTGGGCAGCAGATCCGGCAGGAGGACATGGCGTCCAGGCTCAGCGTCAGCCGGGCGCCGATCCGGGAGGCGCTCGGCATTCTGCAGAGCGAGGGCGTGCTCGACTACCAGCGCAACGTCGGCTATTCGGTGAAACGGCTGACCGTCCAGGACCTCGAACAGGCGTACCTGATGCGCCGCGTCCTGGAACGCGAGGTCATCAACGCGCTCCCCGACCTGACCGAGGCCCAGCTCGCACAACTAGAAGAAATCAACGACGGGATCAGGCGGGCCGCCGACGCCGGTGACACCGCCGACGTGCTGACCATCCAGCGGCTCAACAACGACTTCCACTTCTTCATCTTCCGGGCGTCCGGCCTCGACCTGATCGTCGACGAGTTGCGCCGCATCTGGTCGCTGACCGAGGCGTACCGGTCGGTCTACCTCTACGAGGCCGAGGCGCGGGAGCGGATCGTCCACGAGCACACCGCGATCGTCGCCGCGCTCCGCCGCGGTGACCGGGCCGCCGTCGTCGACCTGTCGGACCAGCACCGCAGCAGGGTGCCGAGC
>JBOHBY010000730.1:0-2405 GCA_050698635.1 Spirillospora sp. | reverse complement strand
CCCGGAGGCAGCTCCGCAGTGGACGGCCAGGAAGCCGCGTGCACCGACCCGTGCCGCCACCACGACCACACTTCCTCGGTGACGAAAGGCAGGACGGGCGCGAAAAGGCGCAGCAGCACCGACAGCGCCGTGCGCAGCGCAGCCCGCGCCGACTGGGCCTCGGGGCCTTCGCCGTAGGCGCGGGTCTTGACCAGCTCCAGGTAGTCGTCGCAGAACTCCCAGAAGAACCGCTCCGTGCGCTCCAGGGCGCGTGCGTAGTCGTAGCCCTCGAACGCGTCCGTCGCGTCGTGCACGACCCCGGAGAGTGCCGCCAGCATCGCCCGGTCGAGCGGTTCGGTCACCGCCGCGTCGGCGTGCACCTCGCCCAATCCCAGCACGAACTTGGACGCGTTGAGGATCTTGATGGCGAGACGGCGGCCGACCTTGATCTGGCCGGTGTCGAACGCCGTGTCGGTGCCCGGACGTCCGCCCGCCGCCCAGTAGCGGACGGCGTCGGAGCCGTACTCGCGCAGCAGGTCGATCGGCGTGACGACGTTCCCCTTCGACTTGGACATCTTCTTGCGGTCCGGGTCGAGGATCCAGCCGGACAGCGCGGTGCCCTTCCACGGCAGCGACCCGTGCTCCAGATGCGCGCGGACGACCGTGGAGAACAGCCACGTCCGGATGATGTCGTGCGCCTGCGGACGCAGGTCGTACGGGAAGACGCGGCCGAACAGGTCGGCGTCGCGCTCCCAGCCGCCCGCGATCTGCGGGGTCAGCGACGACGTCGCCCACGTGTCCATGATGTCGGGGTCGCCGACGAAGCCGCCCGGCTCGCCGCGCTGCGCCTCGGTGAACCCGGGCGGGACGTCGGACGACGGATCGACCGGCAGCGCGCCCTCGGACGGCACGATCGGCTCGCCGTAGCGCGGCTCGCCGGAACCGTCCAGCGGATACCAGACGGGGATCGGGACGCCGAAGAACCGCTGCCGGGAGATCAGCCAGTCGCCGTTCAGGCCCTCGACCCAGTTCTCGTAGCGGGCCCGCATGTAGCCGGGGTGCCATTCCAGCTCGCGGCCCCGCGCGAGCAGTTCGGCGCGGACGCCCTCGTCGCGTCCGCCGTTGCGGATGTACCACTGCCGGGTCGTGACGATCTCCAGCGGCCTGCTGCCCTTCTCGTAGAACTTCACCGGACGGGTGATCTGGCGGGGCTCGCCGTCCAGGTCGCCGGAGTCGCGGAGCAGTTCGACGACCCGTTCCTTGGCGGAGAAGACCGTCTTCCCGGCCAGCTCGCCGTACGGGTGGGCGGGGACGCCGTCCGGCGGGTCGGCGGCGAGGCGTCCGTCCCAGCCGATGATCGCGCGGGTGGGCAGGTCCAGCTCGCGCCACCAGGTGACGTCGGTGACGTCGCCGAAGGTGCAGATCATCGCGATGCCGGACCCCTTGCCCGGCTCGGCCAGCCGATGCGCGACGACCGGGACCTCGACACCGAACAGCGGCGTGCGGACGGTCGTCCCGAACAGCTCCTGGTACCGCTCGTCGTCCGGGTGCGCGACGAGCGCGACGCACGCGGGCAGCAGTTCGGGCCGCGTCGTCTCGATGTAGACGGGCCGCTCGTCGCCGTGGAACCGGATCCGGTAGAACGCACCCGGCTGCTCGCGGTCTTCCAGTTCCGCCTGGGCGACGGCCGTGCGGAACGTGACGTCCCACAGCGTCGGCGCCTCGGACATGTAGGCCTCGCCCCGCGCGAGGTTCCGCAGGAAGGCGCGCTGGGACGCCGTCCGGGACACGTCCCCGATCGTCGTGTAGAGGTGGTTCCAGTCGACCGACAGGCCGACGCGGCGCCACATCTCCTCGAACGCCTTCTCGTCCACCGCGGTGAGCCGCTCGCACAGCTCGATGAAGTTGCGCCGCGAGACGGGCTGCTGCCGCTTGGCGTCGGGCTTGGCCGGCGGCTCGAAGTCCGGATCGTACGGAAGGGACGGATCGCACCGCACACCGAAGTGGTTCTGCACCCGCCGCTCCGTGGGCAGGCCGTTATCGTCCCAGCCCATGGGGTAGAAGACCGCCCGACCGCGCATGCGGTGATACCGCGCGACGGTGTCGGTGTGGGTGTAGGAGAAGACGTGGCCGACGTGGAGGGAACCGCTCACGGTGGGCGGCGGGGTGTCGATCGAGAAGACCTCGCCGCGCGGCCGCGTGCGGTCGAAGCGGTAGGCGCCCTCGTCGTCCCAGACGCGTACCCATGTGTCCTCCAGGCCGTCCAGGGAGGGCTTGGGAGGGACGTTCGGAGTACGCGGCTGCTCTGTCATGGAGGCAATCGTATTGACCTCGCTCCGCACCGCATGCCAATTACCGGCGCCAACGCGACGATCACCGGCGGACGGTTCCGGTAGCGTCGGATCCACAGGACGACTGGAGGACGA
>JBOHBY010000729.1:0-3484 GCA_050698635.1 Spirillospora sp. | reverse complement strand
GAGCGCTCCTCGGCGGTGGTGCGGCGCCATCCTTCGGCGGCCGCGTCGGCGGCGTCGAGGGCGGCGAGTGCCTCCTGCGCCCCCGCGTCGGCGGCCTGCGCGATGACCTTGAGCGTCGCGGGGTCCGTCACGTCGAAGGTCGCGGCTCCCGATTGCCACGCGCCGTTGACGAGCAGTGTGGCGGACGGGTCTGCGGGCATGTTGCGGACCTCCCTGTGGCTGCGGTTACGCCGACCGTAATCGATTGCGCAGCAGTCTTGTCCTTGGGTGTTGTGTTTGTCAACACCTGACTAGGGGGAACCTACCCGGTTCCGGCCGGTCTTACAGTGGGGGGCATGAACGCCCTACCGTCCCGCTCAGCGGACCCCGCCGCCGAGGACACCGAACTCATCCCGATCAGGGATCTGCTCTCGTACCGGCTGCACCGGGTGGCGAACGCGCTGTCGCGCAGCGCCGCGCTCCGCTACCGGCGGGAATTCGACGTCAGCCTCCAGGAGTGGCGGACCATCGCGCTGCTCGGGGCGGACGAGCCGCTCACCGTCAACCGGCTGGCCAGGCTGGCTGGCCTGGACAAGGCCCAGATGAGCCGCGTCGCGACCAAGCTCGCGGCGGCCGGGCTGGTCGAACGGGAGCCGGGGCCCGGCCGCACCACCCAGCTCACCCTGACTCGCAGCGGGCAGTCGCTCTACCGGGGCCTGATCGGCGCCGCCAACGAGCGCAACGAGGCATTCCTCGTCTGCCTGACCCCCCTTGAACAGGAAGTTCTCGACTCGGCGCTGCGCAAGCTCGCCACGCTGGCCAAGGCCCTGGAGCGCTCGGAGCGCTGATCCGGTCCCCGCCGGGAGGGTCCGTCGCCGGGGGACGGGTGTTGATGTTGTCAACAGTAGGTTATATTCCTGCTGTGACGACCTGTTCGCCCTGACGACATCGACGCTCCCCTAGGAGGCGGACGCGCATGGCCGACCGCGCCACGATCTGCGAGTGCTTCGCCCGTGACGGGCTCCAGCACGAGAACACCTACGTCCCGACCGAGGTCAAGCTCGGCCTGGTCGGCGCCTTCGCCGACGCCGGTTTCACGCGGATCGAAGCGACCAGCTACAGCCACCCCGAGCGCGTTCCGGCCTTTCGCGACGCCAGTGATGTGCTCGCCGGGCTGCCCAGGCCCGCCGGTGTCGCCTACAAGGCGACCTGTCCGAACCCGCGCGCTGTGGAACGCGCCATTTCCGACCTGGACGCCGGGCACGGCGCCACCGAGCTGAGCCTGCTGGTGTCGGCGACCGAGTCGCACACCCAGCGCAACATGCGCGCCACGCGGGAACAGCAGTGGGCCAGGGTGACCGAAATGGTGCGGCTCGCCGCCGGGCGGTTCCGGCTCGTCGGCGTGATCTCGGTGGCGTTCGGCTGCCCCTTCGAGGGCGCTGTTGACCCCGGTGTCGTCGCCGACGACGCGGCCCGATTCGCCGATCTTGGTGTCGACATGGTGACGCTCGGTGACACGACCGGGCTGGCGACGCCGTCCGGCGTCAAGAAGATGTTCGCCCGGATCCCGGCGTCCGGGCCCGGCACACCACCGGTCGTCGCGCACTTTCACAACACGCGCGGGACCGGGCTCGCGAACTGCGTGGCGGCGCTGGAGGCGGGCTGCCGCGACTTCGACAGCGCGTTCGGCGGCGTCGGCGGCCACCCCGCGCAGATCGAGTACGGCGGCGGCATGACCGGCAACGTCTGCACCGAGGACCTGGTGAACCTGCTGGAGTCCGAGGGCGTCGCCACCGGGCTCGACCTCGGCAAGGTGCAGGCGGCGTCGGAGCTGTGCGAGCGGGCGCTCGGCCGTCCCCTGCACAGCATGGTGGCCCGGGCCGGATTCGGCCTCATCGGCGGAGAGCTTGGTGGAGAGGTGGAACACAATGCCTGAGTCCGAGGTGCTGATCGTCGAGGACCAGGGCGCGGTCCGCGTGCTGCGGATGAACCGTCCGGCCAAGCTCAACGCGCTGAACACGGAGCTGACCCAGGCCCTGTACGACGCGCTGCAAGCCGCCGACACCGACGACGCGGTCCGCGCCGTGGTCCTCACCGGCGCGGGACGGGGCTTCTGCTCCGGCGCCGACCTGTCGGAGTTCGCCGATCTGACGCCCGCCGACCAGCACGCCGTCATCAGGCGCGCCGAGCTGACGACCCGCACCCAGATGATGCTGCAACAGCTCACCAAGCCGATCGTCTCGGTGGTCCGGGGCCCGGCCATGGGCGGCGGCGCGGGCCTCGCGATCGGCTGCGACATGATGGTCGCCGCCGCGGACGCGAAGTTCGGCTACCCGGAGGTGCGGCACTCGATCGTCCCGGCGATCGTGATGACCGGGCTCCAGCGCAACCTCGGCCGCAAGCTCGCGTTCGAGCTGATCAGCACCGGCCGCATCCTGGACGCCGAGGAACTCGCCGATCTCGGCCTCGCCAACCAGGTCGCCGCGCCCGAGGACGCCGAGAAGGCCGGCCTGGAGATCGCGGCCGGCTGGGCCGAGGTGAACCCGCTCGCCATGGCCGCCGCCAAGGACCTGTTCTACCGGGTCGCCGACCTCCCGTTCGCCGAGGCCATGCGCACCGGCGGCGACGTCAACACGATCATGCGGGGGTTCCGGGGGGCGGGCGGATGAGACCCCTGGACGGCGTCACCGTCGTCGACTTCAGCCGCGTCCTCGCCGGGCCGCTGGCCACCCAGATCCTCGCCGACCTCGGCGCCGAGGTGATCAAGATCGAGCGGCCGGGCGGCGGCGACGAGTCGCGCGCCTTCGAGCCGAAGCTGCCCGCCGGGGAGAGCGCCTACTTCTTCGCGTTCAACCGGGGCAAGCGGTCGGTCACCCTCAACCTGCGGACACCGCGCGGCCAGGAGATCGCCCGCGACCTCGCCGCCCGCGCCGACGTGCTGGTGGAGAACTTCATGCCCGGCACGATGGACAAGCACGGGCTCGGCTACGAGGCGCTCGCGGCGCTGAACCCCGGCCTGATCTACGTGTCCAGCACCGGTTTCGGGCAGTCAGGCCCGTACGCCGACCGGAAGGGCTACGACACCGTCTTCCAGGCGCTGTCGGGGATCATGGCGCTCACCGGCCACCCCGACACCCCGCCCGCCAAGGTCGGCATCCCGGTCTCCGACATGACCTCGGGGCTGTGGATCGTGATCTCCGTCCTGACCGGGCTGATGGAGCGGCGCGCCGGCGGGCGCGGCGGGCATGTCGACCTGGCGATGATGGACGTCCAGGCCAGCCTGCTGGCCCTCGCCGCCGCCCGGATCTTCGCGCTCGACGAGGACCCGGGACGCACCGGCACCGCGCATCTCGGGCGCGTCCCGTCGGAGGCGTTCCAGTGCGCGGACGGCGGCTGGCTGCACATCAGCGGCAGCGACCAGCACTGGGCGGCGCTGTGCGAGGTCCTCGGCCTGCGCGAGCTGGCCGCCGACCCCGACCTCACGGCCAACGAGGGACGCCTCGCC
>JBOHBY010000728.1:0-2177 GCA_050698635.1 Spirillospora sp. | reverse complement strand
CGTCCGGGTCGACGCTCTCCGGGACGTGCCGGACCGCGACCAGCACGACCACCACGGCCAGCGGCACGTTCAGCAGGAACACCCACCGCCAGCCCGCCGCCTCCACCAGCCAGCCGCCCGCGAACGGCCCGACCGCGCCCGCGACCCCGCTGAACCCCGACCACGCCCCGACCGCGCGCGGCCGGTCGTCGGCGGCGAACGACGCCTGGATGATCGCCAGCGAGCCCGGGGTGAGCAGCGCCCCGCCGACGCCCTGCAGCGCCCGGGACGCGATCAGCATCTCGATGTTCGGCGCCAGCCCGCACAGCACCGACGCGACCGCGAACCACACGACGCCGACGAGGAAGATCCGGCGCCGCCCGTACCGGTCGCCGAGGGAGCCGCCGAGCAGGATGAACCCGGCGAGCGTCAGCGTGTAGGCGTTGACCGTCCACTGGAGCCCCGCCATGTCGGCGTCCAGGTCGCGGGCGAGCCTCGGCAGCGCCACGTTCACGACCGTCGAGTCGAGCATCGCCACGCTCGACCCGAGCACCGTCGCCAGCAGGATCCAGCGGCCCGGCCCGGTGCCGAGCCGGACGTCCGGCATCAGACGATCAGTTCATCGACGAAGCACCAGCGCCAGTCCTCACCCGGCTCGAACGAGCGGATGACCGGGTGCCCCTCCTTCTCGAAGTGCGCGGTGGCGTGCCGCATCGGGGACGAGTCGCAGCAGCCCACATGCCCGCAGCCCAGGCAGAGCCGCAGGTGGACCCACGTGATTCCCTCCGCCAGGCACTCCTCGCACCCCTGGGGCGTGTTCGGCGACGGATCCTCAGCCGGAAGAGTCCGCACATGTTCGCAAGTGGCCATATCTGCATCGTGCCACGACCCCGGTCACAGGATCACCAATGGTCCGGGCTGAACGGCTCGTCCTCGGGACGCGCCGACTCCGACAGCAGCCGCAGGTCCGACTCGACCATCATCGTCACGAGTTCCTCGAACGTCACACCGGGTTCCCAGCCGAGCTGCTCGCGGGCCTTCTTCGGGTCGGCGCACAGCAGGTCGACCTCCGCCGGACGCGTGTACCTGGCGTCCAGGACGACGTGGTCCTCCCAGTTCAGGCCCGCCGTCCGGAACGCGAACTCGACCAGCTCCCGCACCGACTGGGTCTGGCCCGTCCCGATGACGAAGTCCTCGGGGGAGTCCTGGGCGAGCATCAGCCGCATGGCGCGGGCGTAGTCGCCCGCGAAGCCCCAGTCGCGGCGCGCGTCCAGGTTCCCCAGCCGCAGCTCGGTGGCCAGGCCCAGCTTGACGCGCGCGGCGCCGAGCGACACCTTCCGGGTGACGAACTCGGCGCCCCGGCGCGGTGACTCGTGGTTGAACAGGATCCCGCTGACGGCGAACATCCCGTACGACTCGCGGTAGTTCTGCGTGATGTAGTGCCCGTAGCTCTTGGCCACCCCGTACGGGCTGCGCGGGTGGAACGGTGTCTTCTCGTTCTGCGGCGTCTCCCGCACCATCCCGAACATCTCCGACGACGACGCCTGGTAGAAGCGGATCTGCTCGCGGCCCGGCGTCCGGGACGGGCTGATCCCCGACACCACCCGGATCGCCTCCAGCATCCGCAGCACGCCCATCCCGGTGACCTCGGCGGTCAGCTCCGCCTGCTGCCACGACATCGGCACGTAGGAGATCGCGCCCAGGTTGTAGACCTCGTCCGGCCGGACGTGCTCCACCGCCGAGATCAGGCTGCCCTGGTCGAGCAGGTCGCCGGTGGTGATCCGCACGTCGCCGATGTGCTTGCGCAGCCGCGACACGTGGGGGTTCGCCTGCCCCCGCACCAGGCCCCAGACCTCGTACCCCTGGCCGAGCAGGTGCTCGGCCAGATACGAACCGTCCTGTCCGGTGATGCCGGTGATGAGTGCTCGCCTGGACAGCGGATCCTCCATGGCTGAAGTCCGGTGGGGGCCCACCACGGGTCGACCCGCGACGAGCGTGACCTACGAGATTAGCGACCCCGGCGGGATGCTGACGAGGGAGGGCGGTCATAGAACCGAATTCGCTTCTGTTCGACCGCCTCCGCCGCGATGTGCCACGGTGAGACCATCATGAGCCCTTCACGGACGCCGCTGCGGCTGAACGGGCGCGACCTCGGCCCGCACGCGATCATGGCCGTGGTGAACCGCACGCCCGACTCG
>JBOHBY010000727.1:0-28531 GCA_050698635.1 Spirillospora sp. | reverse complement strand
GCCCAGATCGAAGCCGAACGCGGCATCACCGTCGTCAGCGGCAACGGCCTGATCACGCTGGCCGAATGCGGCGAACCCGGCCTCATCCAGGCCCGCAGCAGCAGCGTCGGGCTCGTCTGCTTCAAGGCCCGCACCTGGGCGGGCACCGTCGCGCTCATCGTGGTGAAGATCCCCGAGGTGTACTCGATCAAGGGTGACGACCACGAGGTCGAGGCCAAGCTCTCCACCGAGACCGGCGAAAGCAAGACCTACGACATCGCCAAGAACCAGTGGACCCCGGTCGGCGAGGGCAGCGGACCCGACATCCCGCCCGAGACCCTCATCGAACTGAAGGCCGCGCCATGACCCCCCGCACCCGCCCCAGGGCGCTTCGCCGCCTCGCCGCGTTCCTCGTGCTCGTCCTGGCGGGGACGACCCTCACCACCGGCCCGGCCAGCGCGATCGGCGGCGGGCAGGCCGTCCCGCCGAGCTCGTACACCTTCACCGCGCGGCTCCAGATCGGTTCGCTGCACGCGTGCAGCGGCGCCCTCGTCTCACCGAACTGGGTCCTGACCGCCAAGTCCTGCTTCACCGAAGGCAACGCCCAGCCGCTCAGGGCGCAGGCGCCCCCACCGCTGCCGACGACGGCGACCGTCGGCCGCGGCGACCTGAAGGAAAGCGGCGGCTGGCGAGTCGGCGTGGTCGAACTCGTCCCGCATCCCGACCGGGATCTGGTGCTGGCCGGACTGGACGTCTGGGCGCACAACGTCCGCCCGATCCCGATCGCCGCCACACCGGCCGAGCCCGGAGAGAAGCTGCGGGTCACCGGCTACGGCCGCACCACGACCGAATGGGCCCCCGACACGGCGCACACGACCACCGTCACGGCGGGAGCGGCGACCGGCACCACCCTCGCCGTCACACCCGACGGCGAGGCGACCGGAATCTGCAAGGGCGACGCGGGCGGGCCGACGTTCCGCGAACGCGACGGGGTCACCGAGCTCGTCGGCGTCCACCACACGTCCGGGCAGCGCGGTTGCCTGGACGCCGGCGAGAACACCACCGCAGGAGCCACCGAAACCCGCGTCGACGGCCTGGCCGGATGGATCGCCTCCGCGACCGACCGGACGCGCATCCAGGCCGCCGACAACCGGTGGTGGACCACGGGCACCGCCGGATACCCGTGCTACGACGCCACCGGCACCCGCCTGCGGTGGACCGCGGACGGCGGTCTCGGCGTCCAGGACTGGGCCAACCAGGTACGCGGCATGACCACCCGCGTCCAGGGGGACACCCTGCACTTCCACAGCGACGGGAACCTGGTGATCTGGCGCGGCGGCCAGGCGGTCTGGTGGACGGGGACCGGAGGCCACCCCGGCGCCCGGCTGGAATGCGGAGACGGCGGCGCCGCGATCATCGACGGGACGACCGTCCTGTGGCAGTCCGGAACGTCACCGACCCTGTACGCCACCGCGAACCTGACATATCGCGGATGGAACACGTACCAGACGCCATTGTGCGTCTCCCCCGACAACAGAAAACGCCTCTACGTGTGGGGCACCACCCTGTTCAACTCGAACGGATGGCTGTCGCTCAAACCCCCGGCCGACGCACTCACCCGCTTCGGCAGTAACGGCGAGTTGGCGATCCGCGCGAACGGCACCGAAACCGCATTGTGGTCCACGAAAACCGCCGGACATCCGAACGCCCGGATCGTCTGCCTCAACGACGGCAATGTCGGCGTAGTGGACGGCAGCACCGTCCTATGGGACGCGTTCAGCCATCCCACGGGAGAGCTCGTCTCCGGTGTGCAGTCCGACCGATGCGTTGACGTGAACGGTGCCAACGGCTCCGAGACCCTGCTCTGGACGTGCAACATCGCCTCCGACTACGGCTGGACGTTCAACCCGGACAAGAGCATCCAGACGACCCGCGCCTCGAACATGTGCATGGACGTGCGCAGCGGAGGAACCGCCAACGGCACCGTCGTCCAGGTATGGACCTGCCGCACCGGCCATGCCAACCAGATCTGGGAACGCCTGGCCAACGGCTCGCTGCGCAACCCCAAGAGCGGCAAGTGCCTGGACGTGCCCAACGGCAAGACGGAGACGGGCACCGTGCTCCAGCTCTACACCTGCAACGGAACGGCCGCGCAGCGCTGGACGCTCCGCGTCCGCAACACGCAGACACCCAGCCTTACCGCCGCCAGACCACGCGACCGCACCCCGGCGGCCCCACCGCCTAAGGCGCCTAGGGCGTCCTAGGACGCCCCAGGACGCCGAGATAGGGCGTCGTCCCGATGTGGGGGCGGGGGCCTTAGGACGAACCTTGTAGATGTCGGGCCGAGAGGGCCCGGCAGAACACAAGGAGAAGCACGATGATCCGCCCGGACTTCACCAACGTCATCATCCGCGACCGAGTCAAGGTGCTACGCGACGAGGCCAAGAAGGCCCGCCGCGTCCGCATCGCCAAGGCCCAGAAGCGGTGAACCCCCCACCCTGTACCCACGACCACGCGCCCCCGTCCAGAAGGACGGGGGCGCGCTTTCGTTCTGCCCGCCAGTCGCGGCCACTCAAGGAACTTCCCAGCCGACAAAGGCTCGCTACGCGGCCCGAGCGCGAGTGGCACGATCGCGGCCAGAACGGTCACCGCAGTCAGGGCGATCACGGCCCAATGGGCACCACCGCCGATCGAAAGGCCGACTAGGAGCGACCCGCCCACCAAGGCGGCTCCGCCGGACGCGAGGACCCAAGGCTGGGCTGCCCAGTGGCGTGTATTCGAGATCGGCACTTGCCCCCACCTTCCGGTGATTCCCGCAGGCGCACTCGGCCCCATTGTCGGCGTCCCTCATCCCACCTGGCGTAAGGCGGTTTTGAGCTGGACGAGGGCATCGGTGGGGTGGTCGGCCTCGCACATCCAGATGCCGTCGCCCCAGGTGAACCACCATCGGTCGGCGTCGCCGCGCCTGCGATGGCACTCGATCTCCACGGCGGCCGAGTCCGGCGAGTCCGGCCCGTCCGTCACCCTGAGACGTCGGCTGCCGAGCAGCTCCGGCGAGTACCCGTGGCCGCGCAGCAGCTCCGCCAAGGTGAACATGAAGTCGGCCGCCTCATGCCTTTCGTCCGTGGTCATCGCCCCGCCCGTTCCATGTGGGCCCTGATCTGGCGCGCCGCCGCCGCCAGCTCGTTGGCCGGACGGATCCGCTCGTCCGTGTGGACGAAGTAGAACCACCACTGCCCGTCGCGATAGCCGCACCCGACCGTCACCGCCCGTCCGTTCTCGTCCTCCGGGATCACGTTGAGGACGATGAAGCCATTGATGACGGCGAATGCCGTCAGCAGCCCCACGACGGGACCGAACATCTCGGAGAGCCGGACCAGGAACGTGACCCGCTCCCGCTGTGGGATCAGCGTCCGCGGCCCCTCCTCGGCGTCCACCTCCGGCGGAGGCGCCGGGAAATGGCGCGTACCCGGACACTGTTCATGCGCTCTCATGATCGACCTCTTTGCGTTTCCAGAATTCCTGTCTGGCCACCAATCTTTGGGATTTCGATTACTCTCGGCTACAGCTTCATCTCCACAGGTGACCAGGGCACCCGCACACTGCCCCTGTGTAGAGAGGAAGGATCGACATGCCGACGCCACTCCCCTCCGAATCCGCTCGGGCATTCTTCGCCTACCACCTCAAGCGGCAACGAGAGAGAAAGGGCTGGTCACAGCCCACTCTTGGGGCAAAGGTGTACATCTCCGGCAGCCTGGTCAGCGGGATCGAGCTGTGCACCCGCCGTCCAACCTTCAAGGTGTGCCAGAAGCTGGACGGAGTCTTCGAGCTGGACCAGTTCTTCGAGGCCCTCTACCCCCGCGTCATCGAAGAGACCGGCCTCCCGGCAGGCTTCCCCGAATTCACCGATGCCGAGGCTGAGGCAGGAATGCTGAAGTCGTATCAGAACTTCGTCATCCACGGGCTCCTCCAGACCGAGGACTACGCGCGTGCCGTCCTGCGCGCAGGCGAGCAGCCGGACAAGCTGGAACGCCGCGTGGCCGCGCGGATGGAGCGGCAGGAAGTCTTGTGGGAGGAGGACCCACTCGTCCTTATCGTCCTGCTCGATGCCTTGGTACTCCGGCGCCCATTCGGTGGGCGCGAGGTCATGCGGGCCCAACTGGAACACCTTCCGACATTGTCAGACCTCCCTCACATCCACATCCACGTCGTTCCGGAAGACGCCGAGCACTGCCCGGAGGGTGCCTTCACAATCCTGTGCTCAGCGGGACAACCCGATACCGTCTATGCAGAGATGGCGGGTGGCCGTGGGTGCCTGATCGATGACAACGAGTACGTCGCGGAAATTGGCATACTGTTTGAGGTGATCAGGTCCAAGGCGCTCACGGCCGAAGACTCACAGGCTGCAATCCGCAAAGCGTTGGAGGAACTTTGGTAGCGATCGACTTCTCGTCCGCCCGCTGGCGCAAGAGCAGGCACAGTGGCGGGGAAAGTGGCCAGTGTGTGGAGGTGGCGGTGGCGGACGCCGTGGTCGGGGTCCGGGACAGCAAGGACCGGGACGCCGGGCACCTCACCCTGAACCGTGTTGCCTTCGGTGAGCTGCTCGCCCAAGCCAAGGCGGGCGCACTCGATCTCTGACCCAACCCCCCGGCCCCGGCGCGTTCGCCGGGGCCTCTCTGTGTTCGGGCGGCCGGAATCCGCGGCGGGCCCGTCCGAATCCACCGAGGCTTCTACATATCACAAATAGATCCCGGAAACTGTCTTGGCATCCTGGATGCTCGCATAAAATAGTTATTGTCTAGGTGCTGCCGACAAAGGATGGGGCATGGAGTCGTTGTCGTCCGATCTCGCAGGCTGTGGCTCGATGCTCTTTCTCGGCACCGCCATCGGCGGTCTGGTGATCGGCTTCTACTTGGTGGTGGACTACGGCAACGAGATGGCGTCGGACAACTGGAAGAGGGCCGAGGAAAGAGCTCGGTCGACCGGGCGGACGATGCTGGGCGAATTCGCGACGCTACCGCCGTCCGCGTCGGAGGACGCCTTCCGGGACCTGACGGCCAGGCGCAAGATCCGGGTCCTCGACGTCGAGTCACGGTCCGGGCGGACCAAAGTGCTGATCAAGGTCCTGAGTACGCCGACAACATGCGCGGAGACGTCAATACCATAGAGTTCTGCTTCGACTACACCCTGGTACGAGCGGGTACGGGCGCCTCGACCTACCGGGAGGTGGAGTGTCCCAAGGAGCGGGGATGGAGCCGCTTCGACCCGCGCGACTAGGGCGTGTTTCTTGGATCGGCTGACGGTGGGCCTTGGTTGGGTCACTGTGGGTTGATGGGTCGTGGTGACTTGACCGATGCGCAGTGGGAACGGCTGGCGCCCTTGCTACCGCCGATGGGCGGCCGGAGCGGCCGGTGGGCCGATCATCGCCAGGTGATCAACGGAATCTGTCATCGGGTGCGGACCGGGGTGCCCTGGCGGGACCTGCCGCCGGAGTTCGGGGAGTGGATCACCGTCTACAAGCGGTTCCGTCGCTGGTCGGCGGACGGGACCTGGGACCGGTTGCTGGAGACCGTGCAGGCCCAGGCCGATGCCGCCGGTGACATCGACTGGCGGGTGTCGGTCGATTCCACGATCGAGCGGGCGCATCAGCACGCCGCCGGCGCCGCGCACCGGCCGCCGCCCGCTCCCCCGGAAAAGGGGGGGACGGTACGGGGACAAAGCAGGACAACCGGGAATGGCGCAAGCTCGCCGCCCTGCTGGAGGAGGTGGCCCGGCAGGCGAGGCGCGAGGACGCTCCCGCGGTGGCCTGTCCACCAAGATCCACCTGGCCGCCGACGGGCACTGCCGTGTCCTGTCATTCCACGTCACACCCGGTCAGTGGGCCGACAGTCCGCAGTTCATCGCGGTGCTGGACGCCGTCAGCATCGCCCGGCTGGGGCCAGGCCGCCCACGCCGCCGCCCCGACCACGTGCTGGCCGACAAGGCCTACTCCTCCCGCGCGTACCTGCACCGCCGCGGGATCGCACACACCATCCCCGAACCGGCCGACCAGCGGCAGCACCGCCGCAACCGCGGACGCCGCGGTGGGCGCCCACCCGGCTTCGACCCCGAGCGCTACCAGCAACGCAACACCGTCGAACGCGCCATCAACCGCCTCAAACAGTTCCGAGCCGTCGCGACCCGCTTCGACAAACGCGCCTACACCTTCACCGGCACCATCACCCTCGCCGTCCTGCTCATCTGGCTCCGCACCTGATCCAAGAACAGGCCCTAAGCGTGGCGCGGGGTGACCCGTTATCCCTGGACGTTTGTGTTGCCGCGCGAGACGGCGGGCATGACGGACGCGTCCACCACCCCTAGGCCGTCGGCTCACCTGTACGACCACGCCTGCCCGGTGCCACGGTACTGCTCGACGGGGATGGGCTCTACGCCGTCGCGCATGCGGTCGGTGTAGAGCCGTCCATACAGGTGATCGATCTCGTGTCCGGCCAGCCGCGCGAGACCAGAGTCCAGGACGATGATGCTCCGCTGCCCGTCCAGGCGGGTGTGCTCGACTTCCAGCCGCAGCGACCGCGGGACTAGGCCACGCACGTCGAAGAAGCTCAGGCAGCCCTCGTACTGCTCGTCGGTCTCGGCCGACGCACCGATCACGCGGGGGTTGAGCAGCACCATCGGTTCGGCGTCGGGATCTGGTGGGGCGACGATGGCAGCGGCGCGGTCGATGCCGATTTGCGGGGCGGCCAAGCCCATGCCCTTGCCGAACACGTGGTGCTCGCGGACCCGTTGCATCGCGGCGAACAACCGGTCCACGACGTCGTTGGCCGCCTCGGCCCCGCTGGGCAGGTCAAAGAGGCGCGCGGTCCCAGACAGGATGGGGTCGCCGTGCTGGACGATGCCGGCGGCCCTCATCCGGTCGCTGGCGGTGCGCAGCTCGGGGCGGGGTTGGTCGGCGTCGGCGTCGCGGGCGCGGAACCGCCATTCCAGCCGGTACCGGGCACCCATCGGCGGGTCGTCAGTGGCCCATGAGAACACGACCTGCTTGCCCTCTGCATCGGCGAGGTCCGTGACGGTGCGGACGATGGGAGTGCGCAACGGTACGGCCTCGGCGGTGGTGGACGTCTCGGTGCCCCACACCACCGGATCGAGGACCGCAGGGAAGACCAACTCGACCGACAGGTGCCGGGTCGGGAGCCGGACGGCCCGCTGAAACCACGGGCCCCACCGCTGATCGTCGACGGCGTATCCGTACTCCAGCAGCGCCCGCTGCCCGGGGTAGAGCGGGAACCGCCCCCGCTCGTTCTCCAGGCACAACCATGCTTCCTTGAAGGAGTCGCGATCCTGCTTGGGCGCCCAGGTCATCGGCTCACCGTCGCAGATCGCCGTCAGCGCGAGCTCGTCGAAGGTGAGCGGCCGGGCCCGATACAGAGCGTTGGATCGCTCAGGCTGACCGGGGTAGCGATCCACGCTGATGCGCATCAGGTACCGCGTGACCGGCTCGGCACCGCCGTTGAATAGCCGACGGCGCTGCGTGGGCCGGTACAACCGCCCGTCGTAGCGCAGACGGGCGTGGTCCCACGACCAGGCCATCGACGGCCGCGGCCCCCGCACCGGGGATGCGTACCGGGCTTTCGGCCCACCACGCGTGCCACAACGCGCCGCCCGCGCTCAGCACGGCCTCGGCCTTGCGTGCGAACTCCTCGCTTGCCGAGTGCCGACCGGCTTCCACGTGGCTGATGTAGGAGGGGTCGAAACCCATCGCGGCGGCCAGCTTCTTCTTGGGCATCCCGCGATGCTCACGCCACCGGGTCAGGGTCGCGCCGAAGCACGGCGCAACCTCCGCGGTCTCGCTCACCTGGACAACGGGCTGTTCGGCGGGCTGTTGAGCGGCCATGGTCCGATCATCCCTCCAATCCGGGGTGAAGGCGTGAATGAACCGTGAATGAGACCGCCTCAGCATGGCCTCACCGGCCCCATCACAGATCTCCTCGCTTGTGACGGCAACCTGAGGAGGCCTCGATGGCCAACGCCATCACCACCGGCGCACCGCGACTCCTGATCGTCGGTGCTGGGCGGCGCACCACAGGCGTACTGCTGCCCGCGCTGCACCGTGCCGCGTTCGCGCCGCAGGTCACAGCGATCTGCGACCCCGACCCCACTACCACCGCCAGCGTCGCCGAACTGGCGGCCGCGGGGCACCTGCCGACCGACGTTCCGGTGTTCCCCGAGCTGGACCATGCCCTGGCGGCCGGATCGTACGAGGTCGCGATCGTGGCCTGCCCGCACGACCTCCACCAGCGACTGACGTTGCGGCTGGCCGACGAAGGCATCGCGGTGTGGAAGGAGAAGCCCTATGCCCTCACCTTGGAACACGGCGCTCAGTTGACCGGCCGGGACGTGCGGGTGCTGGCGCATCGTCCGCACGGACAACTGCTGCAGATCGCCGCCGACCGGCTGTCTGCGTGGGGGCGGCTCCTGTCGTATCGGATCCGCATCACCCGGCCCACCAGCGACTACACCGGCACTTGGCGCGCCTCGGCCGATCGCGCCGGTGGCGGAGCGATCTGTGACCTGGGCTACCACGCCTTCGACCTGATCAGCCGCCTCAGCGGCCAGCACACCGTCCGCTCTCCCAACGGGCGCCACGAGCGTCACCTGGCCCGTCCGGCCACGGTGTACGCGGTCACCACCACCTCACCGGCACACCGCCCAGCGGTCGAGGTAGAGGAGAGCGCCCACCTGACGATCACCCACACCGACGGCTGCGCGGGCACCGTCCACGTGTCCCGTTGCGAGGAGCGTGCCGACGAGATCGACCTGGTCGCCGAGCGCGGCCGTATCACCGTCTCGGGCGACCGTGCGCTGCTGCAGGTCACCGCCACGCCCGGCGGACCGACCCGGTACGTGGATCTCACCGCCCGCGACGACGATCCGTGGGCAGCGATGCTGTGCCATCACGCCGAGACCCTCGGGGACATGGCGGTCACCGCCACCGAGGCACGCGTCGGGATCGCCGCGACCGCGCTGATGGAGGCGGCCTTCACCTCGGTGCGCCTACACCGTCCCGCTGCGGTCGCCTCCGCTCAGGTGCTCTCGTCCGGCGTCTCTCCCGTGCTGGAAGGACTCACGTCATGACCTCCCCTTGGCCGCCGATCGACGCCGAGGTCACCGCCGCCGTCACCAGGCAACTGCACACCGACATCTCCCTCTACGACCGGTCAGGAATCATCGCCCGGTTCGAGGACGCCTTCGCCGCCCGTCACCACGGCCCGTACTGTCTGCTGACCTCCTCAGGCACCGCGGCGCTGCACTCGGCCTACTACGCCCTCGGTATCGGCCCGGGCGACGAGGTGATCGTGCAGGACTACACCTTCTTCGCTACCGCCACCCCACTGCTGCAACTGGGCGCAGTCCCGGTTCTGGCCGACGTCGACAAGCATGGAGAGCTCGACTTGGAGCGCGCCGGGGAGCTGGTCACTGACCGCACCAGAACGGTCGTGGTGACGCACATGTGGGGTAATCCGCAGAACACCCGGCGGCTGCGAGCCTGGTGCGATGCTCGCGGCCTGACCATGGTGGAAGACTGTTCGCACGCACACGGCGCCGTCCGTGACGGGATCAGCGTCGGCGAGCTCGCCGACGCCGCCTGCTGGAGCTTGCAAGGACGCAAGACCATCACCGCCGGTGAGGGCGGCATCCTGACCACCCCGCATCAAGACGTGTACGAGAAGGCCACCCTGCTCGGGCACTTCAACAAGCGGGCCCTGGCGGAGGTACGGACCGAATCACCGCTGGACCGGTTCGCCGAGACCGGCCTCGGGCTCAAGTACCGCGCCCACCCGGTCGGACTGGCCATGGCCGAGGTGTACCTACGGCGCTTGGACGACTGGCTGACCACTCGGCAACGTCACGCCGCACGGCTGGAGCACGTGCTGGCCGGGCTGCCCGGCATCGGCGTGCTCACCCCGACCGGCCCCGACCGGATCGCCACCTTCTACGCCTTCGTGTTCACCATCGACCCGGCCGTCGCCGGGTTCACCCGGGACGACCTGCTCCGCGCACTCGCCCAGCGCGAGTACGGCGAGATCACCACATGCGACTCGATGCGGCCGCTGCACACCTACCCGATCTTCGCCACACCCAGATCTCCGGTCACGACCTACCACGCCTCCTGCATCCGGTCAGACCCGCGCGTGGCCGACCACCTGGCCGCCACATCCCTGCGGATCGCAGTGCCCGCCGACGACGGCCCAGCCGGACACACCTACCTCGACACGGCCATCGACACGCTGAACGAGGCCCTCAACACCGTCACCGCGGCTACGCTCACATCGTGACCGCCAGCCAGGGCATCGACTTTCAACGTTTGATCGATGACGCCGACCACGACGGCGTCCAGAGGCTCGTGGTCGGTGCCGTCGTTCACACCGGTGGACGGGTGCTAATCCTGTGGCGCTCAGGTGACGACGCGTTCCTGCCCGGTATCGAGGAATTGCCTTCCGGCGCGGTCGAGCCCGGCGAGGATCTGCTCACCGCGCTGAGCCGCGAGCTTGCCGAAGAGATCGGATGGACCGGGCCGCTCGCTCTTGATCCCGGCTTCGTCGCGCATTTTGATTACACGTCCGGGTCCGGACGCAAGACTCGGCAGTACGCCTTCGGTCTCGCCCGTCACCGGCAACCGATCGCGCTGTCGGACGAGCACACCGGCTACCGGTGGCTTGCTCCTGCGGATGTAGCCGAATCCGGCGTCACCGCCGAAACCGCTCGGACGATTCGGGAATGGGCCGCGAACGTCGGGTGAGTTATTTGTGGGCGTTGGCTGGTTTGAGGGGAACGCGGTTGCGGATGAGGTCGGCGGCGCGTTCGGCTATGGCGATGGTGGGGGCGTTGGTGTTGCCGCGCGGGACGGCGGGCATGACGGACGCGTCCACCACGCGGAGGCTCTCGACGCCGCGGACGCGCAGGTCGGGGTCGCAGACCGCGTCGTCGGCGCCCATCGCGCAGGTGCTGGTGGGGTGGTAGAGGGTCGCTACCTCGCGGCGGATGTAGTCGATGAGGGACTCGTCTGTGTCCGCCTGTTCGCCGGGGGCCCATTCGCCGCCGGTGAGGGACGCCAGCGGGCCGGACGCCGCGATCTCGCGGGCCTGGCGGACGCCGTAGAGGAGGATGTCCAGGTCGGCCTTGTCCGAGAGGTAGGCCGGGTCGATCAAGGGTTTGGCGTACGGGCTGGCGGAGCGGAGGGCGATCGAGCCGCGGGACGTCACGTCGACCGCGGTGACGACGACCGACAGGACGCGTTCGGTCGATTCGGTGAGGCCCTGGTCGACGAACGGCGTGGGCAGGACGTGGTACTGGAGGTCGGGGGCCGGTAGGGCGTCGTCCGTCCGGACGAAGCCGCCCGCCTCGGCGACGTTCGACGTGTGCGGGCCCCGCGCGAACGCCTGGTAGAGGGCGAGGGAGCGGGCGTTCGCCACCTCCCAGAGGGCCTTGGTCCGGGGGGTGGCGTGCATGACGGCGACGAACGGGTGGTCCTGGAGGCCCTGGCCGACCGGGGAGTCGGCCACGATGTCGATGCCCAGGGAGCGCAGGTGGTCGGCGGGGCCGATGCCGGAGAGCATGAGGAGCTGCGGGCTGTTCACGGCGCCGCCCGACAGGATCACCTCGGCCTCGGCGCGGGCCGACAGGGTCTCGCCGCGCGCCTCGTACCGGACGCCGGTCGCGCGGCCCTTCTCGATCAGGACGCGGGTGGCCAGGGCGTCGGTGACGATCGTGAGGTTCGGACGGTTCTCGACCGGGTGGAGGTAACCGGTGGCGGTCGACCAGCGGCGGCCGCGCTTGTGGGTGACCTGGTAGAAGCCGACGCCGTCCTGGTCGGCGCCGTTGAAGTCGGGGTTCGCGGCGAGGCCGTAGGCCTTGGCCGACTGCACCCACGCGCGGGTCAGGGGGTGCTTGTAGCGCAGGTCCTCGACGCGGAGGGGGCCGCCGACGCCGTGGTACGGAAGTTCGCCGCGCTGCTGGTCCTCGGCGCGCAGGAAGTAGGGCAGGACGTCCTCGTACCCCCAGCCGTCGCAGCCGTAGGAGTCGCGCCAGGTGTCGTAGTCGTGCCGCGCCCCGCGAATGTAGATCATCGCGTTGGTGGACGAGCTCCCGCCGAGCGTGCGGCCCCTGGGCCAGTACACGCCGCGTCCGGCGGCGTGCTCCTGGGGGACGGTGGTGTAGTCCCAGTCGTAGGGGCCCTTGAACATCGTCGCGGCGGCGACCGGGATGTGGATCTCGGGCGCGTCGTCCGGTGGCCCGGCCTCCAGCAGCAGGACCTTCAGGGAGGGGTCCTCGGTCAGTCTGGCGGCGAGGACGCAGCCCGCGCTGCCGGCTCCCACGATGATGTAGTCGTACACGGCGGCCTCCGGAGTATTTCCCGAAACCCTACCGAACGGGCTTCTGACGGCGTCCGGCGTCCGGGCTAGGGTGATCGTATGGCGAAGAACAGGGACAATCCCGTCGTCCTGTCGCGGATCTACACCAAGACCGGTGACGACGGCACGACCGCGCTGGGCGACGCGTCCCGGACCCGGAAGACCGATCCGCGGCTGGCCGCCTACGCCGACGTCGAGGAGGCCAACGCCGCGATCGGGACGGCGATCACACTCGGCTCCCTGCCGGAGGAACTGGTGGCGGTGCTGGCCCGCGTCCAGAACGAGCTGTTCGACGTGGGCGCCGACCTGTGCGCTCCTGTGGTTCCGGACCCCCAGTACCCGCCGCTTCGCGTGGACGAGTCGTACGTCGAGCGGTTGGAGGCCGACTGCGACGAGCACAACGAGGCGCTCCCGGCACTCAGGAGTTTCATCCTTCCGGGCGGGACGCCGGGCGCGGCGCTGCTGCATGTCGCGCGGACGGTCTCCCGCCGCGCCGAACGCACCACCTGGGCGGCCGTGGAGGCGCACGGCTCGGCGGCGGAGGGCGATGAGGAGGCGGTGGAGGGCGGGGTCAACCCGCTGACGGCGCGTTACCTCAACCGGCTGTCGGACCTGCTGTTCATCCTGTGCCGCATCGCCAACGAAGGGCACGGCGATGTTCTGTGGAAGCCCGGCGGGGAACGCTAACCAGGCCATTCCGGGGAACGCTGACCGGGCGGGGGTGGGGTTAGCCCCACCCCAGGGAGACCGGTTCCCCTCCTGGTGACGGGGTCGTGGTCAGAGCAGGCTGGTCCCGTACGGGCGCACAGCGACAACAGGAGTGACCACGTGAGGACCCTGACGACCACGGCCGTCGTGACGGTGGCGGCCGCCGCGGCGGCGACGCTGACCGGCTGCGGCAACCTGAGCTTCGGCTCGCATCAGGAGAGCCGCACCTACTCCGCGCCCGCCGGGATCACCGCCTTGAAGATCAAGTCGAACGGCAGCCGGGTGGAGGTCACGGCGTCCGACTCCCCGGGGGTGAAGGTGCGGGAGCGGCTGAAGTGGTCCAACGACAAGAACAAGCCGGAGGCCCGGCACGTCACCGAGGGCAGCACGCTGAAGCTGTCGTCCAGGTGCGCGAGGGCGACGATCGGGGTGACCCAGTGCGGGATCTCCTACCGCGTCGAGGTTCCGCGCGGTATGCCGGTGGAGGTCGACAACGATGACGGCGCGATCGTCGCGACCGGGCTCGGCGGGGTCGTGAAGCTGCACAGCGACAACGGGTCGCTGAAGGTGACCGATCTGCGGGCGTCGTCGGCCTCGCTCACTTCGGACGACGGCTCGATCCACGTCTCGGGGCGGGCCACGACCGTCAACCTGAGCAGCGACAACGGGTCGATCAATGCCACCGGGCTCACCGCCGACAAGCTGACCGCGCGGACCGACGACGGGCGCATCGAGCTCAGTGGCCGCGTCACCGTCGCCGACGCGCGCACCGCCAACGGCTCGATCCACGCCAGTGGCCTGACCACCGACCGGATCACCGCGAAGACCAACGACGGCCGCATCGACCTGCGGCTGACCACGCCGCCGACGAGCGTCCACGCGACGACCAGCAACGGGTCGGTGCACGTCCGCGTCCCGGCGGGGCAGGGCTACGCGATCAGCATGTCCAGCGCCAACGGCCGCGAGCGGATCGACTCGGCCATCCGGAACGACTCGCGGTCGAAGCACCAGATCCAGCTCCGCAGCGGCAACGGCGGCATCACCGTCTCGCCGTCCTAGCGGACCTGGCGCCGTCCTAGCGGACCTGGTACCCGGCCTCCCAGCCGGGGGTGTAGGGCGGTGGCTGGACGCGGCCAGACGGCAGGCGGGCGCCGCCGTTCACGGCGACGGTCGTCCGGGCCAGGTGCTGGGTGACGTCCGCGACTCCGTCGGCGTTGGTGTCGAGCAGCTTGCTGTCGACGTTCTTCACGCGGTCGCATTTGGCGTGGTAGCAGGGGTCGTACGGCTTGCCCGCCCGGCCCCCGAACGTCTTGGCCTCGGCGGCGGTCTTGACGCCGTCCGCGCCTGTGGCCATGCCGCCGGACGGGATGCCCGCCTCGACGAACGGGCCGTAGTCGGAGCGTCCGTTGAACACGTGCTCGGTCGTCGGCAGGTGGCGGCGCTTGAAGTAGTCGCGGAACATCTTCTCGATCGCGCCCGAACCGGCGGGCGCGCGCGTCCCGCCGCGGATGGAGTGGTCGCCGTCGTAGACGCCGCGGGTGCCGTTGACCGAGCCGAGCATGTCGAAGTTGAGCGCCAGCGCGATCTTGTCGCGGGCGGACGAGGACAGCGACTTCACGTAGTGCGTCGACCCGCGCAGGCCCTCCTCCTCGGCGCCCCACCACGCGAACCGGACCCGGTTGCGCAGGCCGCCCTTGCCCAGCTCGTTGATCTTCGAGGCGACGGCCAGGAGCACGGCCGAGCCGGTGCCGTTGTCGTTGATCCCCGCGCCCGCCGGGACGCTGTCCAGGTGCGCGCCTAGGAGAACGACGTTGTCGTCCCGTCCGTGCTCGGTGTCGGCGATGACGTTGGTCGTCTTGCGGTTTCCGTGGACGGTGTCGGTGCGCACGCGCAGCTTGAGCCCGCCCTGCCCGGCCGCCTTCGCCAGCGCCACGCCGAGCTGGTGGGTCGTCCCGACGACCGGGATCCGGGTCGGCTTGCTCACCGTCCCGATCACCGGCCCCTTCTCCCCCGGCTTGTTGTAGATCACGACGGCGGACGCGCCCGCGGCCCGCGCCCTGGCGGCCTTCGTCGCGAACGTGCAGGTCCCGCGCTGGACGAGCGCGATCGCATCCTTGTCGAAGCCCTTGAAGTCGTTCTTCTCGCAGCCGCTCGTCCCCTCGCCCTTGGACGGGACGTCGACCGCGATCACCGGCGCCGTCAGATCACCGGACCCCGAATAGGCGAGGGTGGCGAAGTCCCGGCCCTCCTTGTAGGACGCCTTGGACGGCGCCGTCCGGGCCAGCGCGGCACCCGACCTCTCCCGCCAGTACGGGTACGTGAACTTCTGGATCTTCGGTTCGAGACCCGCCTTGCGGAGCCGTCCGGCGACGTACCGCGCCGACACGTCGTAACCGGCGCCGCCCGACGCGCGGTGACCGCCGTTGTAGTCGGCGATCTCCTGGAACGCCTTCAGGTGCGTCTCGACGTCCTTCAGCGTGACGAGCTTCGCGAGGTCGGGACGGGACGGAGCCGCGCCCGCCATCGGCAGGAAGGCGGCCGGCAGGACGGCGGCGGGCAGCGCCACGGCCGCACCGATGAGCAGCTTGCGCACGTGAACTCCAGCGGATGAGGACGGAGCCGAGCAGCAGGATCCTCACCCCGCAACCCGCCCGCGCGGCGCCTCGGCGCGCGGGGCAGGCCGATTCCAGACCGGCGCCTTACCTCGTCATGAAGTCATTCATTCCGGGGGATGCAATTCCACCGGGAAGCCGGGAGGGGCCGCTTCCAGCCAGGCGAGGAAGCCCGTCAGGGCCGCCGCACCCATCGCCAGCTCCACCGTCAGGTCACCGTCCCTGACCTCGATGATGCTCACGTCCGGCAGCAGGCCCTCCGCCTCCTCGGGGCCGGGATCGCGGCGGTTGGACACGACAAGGCCCCGGCGGTGAATCACCTGCCGGGGCCTGGTGCGGAATCCGAACACGCGATGCCAGTTCAGGACATCGCCCTTGTAGCGGCCGATGCCGAGCCGCCACACTCCCGGGGCTCCGCCCTCCGGGGACAGCTCCCGCAGGCTGCACTCCACGGTGCCGCCGCCACGGATGAACAGCCGGCGGCGGACCGCCATCGACACGAACACCAGCACGGCCACCAGGACGAGCACGGCGAGCACCCCGCCCGCGTCCCACGCCAGGTGCTCGCCCAAATCCCCCGCCGTCCGACTACTGTGCCGCCGCGCCCCGCGGCGGCTAGACCTCGATGCCCGCGGCGCGCAGCCGCGCCCGGGCCCGCCGCTCCGGCGTCGCGTCCTCGTCCTCGGCGGCGAGCGCGTCCTCCAGCGCCCGCCGGGCGTCCGGGACGTCGATCTCGTCGCCCAGTTCGGCCTGCTCCGCCAGCACCGACACCTCGTCGGCCGCGACGGAGAAGAAGCCGCTGCCGACCATCGCCGTGATCGGCTCCCCGCCGCCGGCGGGTTCGATCTTCACGACGCTGCCGTCCAGGAGGACGCCGAGCACCGGGGCGTGACCCGGCAGGATGCCGAGCGAGCCCTCGATGGTCTGGGCCACCACCATCCTGGCCTCGCCGGACCAGATCTCGCGCTCCGGCGAGACCAGCCCGACCTTAAGGTTTGCCACGTTTTCCCTCCGGGTTCACCGGGAGCCGCGCGCCCGGCGGGGCCGCCGCCACTCGCTGGGCTGCGGCCCCGCCGGTGCGGGCTACTTCTCCAGCTCCTTGGCCTTCTTCTCGGCGTCCTCGATCCCGCCGCACATGTAGAACGCCTGCTCGGGCAGGTGGTCGTACTTGCCCTCGGCGATCGCCTTGAACGAGGCGACCGTGTCGTCCTTCGACAGCGTCACGCCGGGGATGCCGGTGAACTTCTCCGCCACGTACATCGGGTGCGACAGGAAGCGCTCGATGCGCCGCGCCCGCTGGACGGTGACCTTGTCCTCCTCCGACAGCTCGTCGATGCCGAGGATCGCGATGATGTCCTGCAGCTCCTTGTACTTCGGCAGGATCCGCTTGACCTCCTGCGCGACCTCGTAGTGCTCGGTCCCGAGAATCTGCGGGTCCATGATCCGCGAGGTCGAGTCGAGCGGGTCGACCGCCGGGAAGATGCCCTTCTCGGAGATGGCCCGCGACAGGGTCGTGGTGGCGTCCAGGTGCGCGAACGTCGTGTGCGGCGCCGGGTCGGTGATGTCGTCGGCGGGCACGTAGATCGCCTGCATCGAGGTGATCGAGTGACCGCGCGTCGAGGTGATCCGCTCCTGGAGGACGCCCATCTCGTCGGCCAGCGTCGGCTGGTACCCCACCGCGGACGGCATGCGCCCGAGCAGCGTCGACACCTCAGAACCCGCCTGGGTGAACCGGAAGATGTTGTCGATGAACAACAGCACGTCCTGGCCCTGCACGTCGCGGAAGTACTCCGCCATCGTCAGCCCCGACAGCGCGACCCGCAGGCGGGTGCCCGGCGGCTCGTCCATCTGGCCGAACACCATCGCGGTGTCCTTCAGGACGTCCATCTCGTCCATCTCGACCCAGAGGTCGTTGCCCTCACGGGTGCGCTCGCCGACACCGGCGAACACCGAGGTGCCGCCGAAGTTCAGCGCGACCCGGCGGATCATCTCCTGGATCAGCACCGTCTTGCCGACGCCCGCGCCGCCGAACAGGCCGATCTTGCCGCCCTTGACGTACGGGGCCAGCAGGTCGATGACCTTGATGCCGGTCTCCAGCATCTCCGTCTTCGACTCCAGCTGGTCGAACGGCGGGGCGCTGCGGTGGATGCCCCAGCGCTCGCTGACCTCAAGGCTGGCGGTCGGGACGTCCAGCGCGTCACCAAGGGTGTTCCACACGTGGCCCTTGGTGATGTCGCCGACCGGCACCGCGATGGACTTCCCGGTGTCGGTCACCGGGGCGCCGCGGACCAGGCCGTCGGTCGGCTGCATCGAGATCGCCCTGACCATGTTGTCGCCGAGGTGCTGCGCGACCTCGAACGTCAGGGTCTTCTCCTCGCCGCCCAGCGTGACCTGGACGTGCAGGGCGTTGTAGATCTCCGGGATGGCGTCGGCGGGGAACTCCACGTCGACGACCGGGCCGATGATACGCGCGACACGCCCGGTGGCGGTCGCCGTCTCTACCTGAGCAGTCATTATCACTCCCCGCCAGACTCGGCGAGCGCGTCAGCGCCACCGACGATCTCGCTGATTTCCTGGGTGATCGCGGCCTGCCGCGCCTGGTTCATCTGGCGCGTGTAGACCCCGAGCAGGTCGTTGGCATTGTCGGTCGCCGACTTCATCGCCCGCCGGACCGACGCCTGGAAGGACGCCGCCGACTGGAGCAGCATGTGGAAGACGCGGCTCTCGACGTAGTTCGGCAGCAGCAGGTCGAGCGCCGCCGACGCGGACGGCTCGAACTCGTAGGCCGGCGGGACCCGGTCGGACGAGCTCTCCTCGATCTCCAGCGGCAGCAGCCGCTTGACCTGGACGGCCTGCGTCAGCATCGACACGAACTCGGTGTAGACCACGTGGATCTCACCGACCCCGCCCTCCGCGTCGGTCTTCAGGAAGTCCTCGGTCAGCAGCCGGCCGATGCGCTCGGCGTCGGAGAACGCGGGACGGTCGCTGAACCCGCTCCACCTCTGCGCGGTCTCCCGGCCCCGGAAGCGGTACCAGGTGATGCCCTTGTTGCCGACCACGTACGGGACCGGCTCACGGCCCTCGTCCCGCAGCCGCCTGATCAGCGCCTCCGCCTCGCGGATCACGTTGGCGTTGTAGGCGCCGCAGAACCCGCGGTCGCTGGTGACGATCAGGACGGCGCTGCGGGTGTCGGCCGGCTGCTCCTTGAGCAGCGGATGGTCGATCCCGACATGATGGCTCACCAGCGCGGTCAGGGCCTGCGTGATCTGGTCGGCGTACGGCTTGGACGCCGCCACCGCCTGCTGGGCCTTGACGATCCGCGACGTGGCGATCATCTCCTGGGCACGCGTGATCTTGGCGGTCGACTTGACCGACTTGATCCGCTGCCGGAGTTGACGAAGCTGTGCGGCCATCGCCGTCAGTCCTTCTTGACGCGGGTGATCGTCTCCTGCTTGACGTCCTCTTCGTCGATCGCCTCGACCGGCTCGTCGGCGAGGACGTCGCCCTCGCTGGTCTGGAAGCCCTTCTTGAACTCCGTGATGGCGTTCTTGAGGCCGGTGAGGGCGTCGTCGGAGAGCTTGCCCGTCTCGCGGATGCTGGTCAGGACGCCGCCCGCCTCGCGCTCGACATGGTCGAGGAACTCGCGCTCGAAGCGGCGGATGTCGGCGACCGGGACGTCGTCCATCTCGCCGGACGTGCCCGCCCACACCGAGACGACCTCCTGCTCGGCCGGGAACGGCGACCCCTGCGGCTGCTTGAGCAGCTCCACCAGGCGGGCGCCGCGGTCGAGCTGCGCGCGGGACGCCGCGTCCAGGTCGGACGCGAACGCCGCGAACGCCTCCAGGTCGCGGAACTGCGACAGCGCGAGACGCAGCGTGCCGGCGACCTGCTTCATCGCCTTGATCTGCGCGTCGCCGCCGACGCGGGACACCGAGATGCCGACGTTGATCGCCGGGCGGACGCCCTGGTTGAACAGGTCGGTCTCCAGGAAGCACTGCCCGTCGGTGATCGAGATGACGTTCGTCGGGATGTAGGCCGACACGTCGTTGCCCTTGGTCTCGATGATCGGCAGGCCCGTCATCGAACCGGCGCCCAAGTCGTCCGACAGCTTCGCGCACCGCTCAAGGAGCCGCGAGTGCAGGTAGAAGACGTCGCCCGGGTAGGCCTCGCGGCCCGGCGGGCGGCGCAGCAGCAGCGACACCGCGCGGTAGGCCTCCGCCTGCTTCGACAGGTCGTCGAAGATGATCAGGACGTGCTTGCCCTGGTACATCCAGTGCTGCCCGATCGCGGACCCGGTGTAGGGGGCGATGTACTTGAAGCCCGCCGGCTCGGACGCGGGCGCCGCCACGATCGTGGTGTACTCCAGCGCGCCGGCCTCCTCCAAGGAGCGGCGCACGTTGGCGATCGTGGAGCCCTTCTGGCCGACCGCGACGTAGATGCAGCGGACCTGCCTGTCCTCGTCGCCGGACTCCCAGTTCTCCTTCTGGTTGATGATGGTGTCCACGCAGACGGTCGTCTTGCCCGTCTGCCGGTCACCGATGATCAGCTGCCGCTGGCCGCGGCCGATCGGCGTCATCGCGTCGATGGCCTTGATACCGGTCTGCAGCGGCTCCTTCACCGACTGGCGCTGCACGACGGTCGGGGCCTGCAGTTCGAGCGCGCGGCGCTCGGTGCTCTCGATCGGGCCCTTGCCGTCCAGGGGGTTGCCCAGCGCGTCCACGACGCGGCCGAGGAAGCCGTCGCCGACGGGGGCCGAGAGGACCTCGCCGGTGCGGCGGGCCTTCTGGCCCTCCTCGATCTTGCTGAAGTCACCCAGGACAACGGTGCCGATCTCGCGCACGTCCAGGTTCAGAGCCAGGCCACGGGTGCCGTCCTCGAACTCGATGAGTTCGTTCGCCATCGCGGACGGCAGGCCCTCGATGTGGGCGATGCCGTCGCCGGAATCGACGACGGTGCCGACCTCTTCGCGCGCGGCGGCATCGGGCTCGTACGACTGGACGAAGCGCTCCAGCGCGTTCCGGATCTCATCCGGACGGATCGTCAGCTCCGCCATGATTCCTCTCTTGCTCCTCAGAGTCCGCTCTGCCGGCCTCAGCCGGTACCGAGCCGCCGGCGGACGTCGTCCAGCCGTCCGGCGATCGTGCCGTCGATGATCTCGTCCCCGATCTCGATCGACATTCCGCCGATCACCGTGGGGTCGATCTCGATGTTCAGGTGTACGTCGTGGCCGTAGGCCGCGGCGAGCACCGCGGCGAGCCGCGTCCGCTGCGCCTCCGGCAGCTCGGCGGGCGTGCGCACGAGCGCGACCAGCCGCTGCCTGCGCTGGGCGACGAGCTTGCCGTACTCGGCCAGCCCGCCTTCCAGGCTACGTCCTCGCGGGCGCAGCACCAGTTCGGTGACCAGCGTCAACGTCGCGGCGGTGACCTTGCCGTCCAGCAGGGCCCGCAGGACGCCGAGCTTGCGGTCGTCCGGAAGCCCTGGCCCGGCGAGGGCGCCGCGCAGTTCGGGCTCGCCCTCCACGACCCGGGAAAACCGGAACAGCTCATCCTCCAGGTCGTCGATGCGGCCCTCGGCCTCGGCGCGGGCGGCCTCGGCGGTGACCGCGAGGGCCTCCACCGCGTCCGACAGCTCCGACGGCTTCGTCCAGCGCAGCCCGACGACGTCGGCGACCAGCCCGAGAGCGGCCGGCGACACCTTGCCTTCCAGCAGGATCCGGACGAGCTGCGCCTTGTCCTCGCCGCTGCGCGACGGGTCGGAGACCGCCCGCCGCAGACCGTGCTCGCGGTCGATCAGGTGCAGCACCGCGAACAGGTCGCCGCCGAGCTCGGCCAGCCCGGGCGAGTCATTCTGGGGGGACGACCCCCCAGACCCCCCGGCAAAAGCAGCGGAGGAGTCGATCACCGACTCCAGCCGCTCCTTCGCCTCGGCCAGCGACGCCCTGCTCACCGCTCCCGTGATGGTCATGATGTGATCTGCTCCTGCGTGCGAGCGCGTTCCTCAAGCTCTTCGAGGAACCGGTCGACGACCCGGCTCTGCCGCGCGCTGTCCTCAAGGGACTCGCCCACGACACGTCCGGCCAGCTCGACCGACATGGCACCGATCTCGGCCCGCAGCGACTGCAACGCCTGCTGCCGCTCCGCCTCGATCTGCGCCTTGGCGTTCTCGACGATCCGGCGCGCCTCGACCTGGGCCTGCTCCTTGGCCTGGGCGATGATCTGCGCGCCCTGCTCCTCGGCCTTGCGCCGCTCGTTGGACGCCTCGACCGCGGCCTCTCGCTGCTGCGCCTTGTACTGGTCGAGGACCTGCGCGGCCTCTTTCTGCGCCTGCTCGGCCCGCTCCAGCCCGCCCTCGATCGCCTCGGTGCGCTCCTCCAGCGTCTTCTGCAGCCGCGGGACGAGCATCTTGCCGAGCACGACGATGACGACGACGAACGAGAAGATGCCGACGACCAGCTCGAACGGGTGCGGGACGAGAGGGTTGTTCTCCTCCGCCGCAAGGACGGACGCCGCTCTGATCATGTCTTCAGCCCTTCCTCAGATGCGACCCGTGGTCAGATGCTCTGGAAGATGAAGGGCGCGACCAGACCGATCAGGGCGAGGGCCTCGGTGAGGACGAAGCCCAGCATCATGTTGGTGCGGATGACACCGGTCAGCTCGGGCTGGCGGGCGATGGCGTTCACACCCTGGCCGAAGATGATGCCGACGCCGATACCCGGGCCGATGGCCGCGAGGCCGTAGCCGATCGCGGTGACATTGCCTTCGACGGCGGCGAGGACGGCTCCCGTCATGGGTTCTTCCTTTTCTGTCGGCCGGCGGAGTCTCCGCCGGTCTGGGTTGTCGAGGTTGTCGGTTCGTTCGGGCGCGGCGCCGAGGGGGCGCCGCCCTTGGGGCTCAGTGGTCCGCGTGCAGGCCGCTCTGGATGTACATGGCGGCCAGCATCGTGAACAGGAACGCCTGCAGGAACTGGATCAGCAGCTCGAACGCGGTCATCAGGATCGTGACGATCACGCCGACGATGCCGATGCCGAACCCGGCGACCGTGGGCTTCTCGAACAGGAACCAGAAGCCGACGAGGCTGAAGAACGCCAGGATCATGTGCCCGGCGAACATGTTGGCGAAGAGCCGTACCGCGTGGGTGAACGGCGCGATGATGAAGGTCGAGAGGTACTCGATCGGCACCAGCAGGAAGTAGACCGGCAGCGGCAGACCCCGCGGGATCATGTTCGTGAAGTACTTCGCCGGGCCCTGGTTCTTGATGCCCAGGTACACCTTGATGAAGTAGACGAACAGCGCCAGCACCGCCGGGAACGCGATGTGCGAGGCGATCGGGAACTGGATGATCGGGATGACCGAGAAGATGTTCCAGACCCACACCAGGAAGAACAGCGACATGAGCAGCGGCATCCACTGCTCGGTGTTGCGGCCGAGGAACGGGCGGGCGATCTCGTCCCGCACGAACATGTAGCCGATCTCGCCGACGTTCTGGATGCCCTTGGGCACGAGCTTCGGCTTGGCGAACGCGCTCCAGAAGAAGACGCACACGACCAGTGCGCCGAAGACCGCGAAGACGACCGGCTTGGTCAGCCACTCGGGGCCGCCGGCGAAGAGGGGCGGGAAGTCGAACAGCTCTGTTCCCGGGGCCTGGAACTCATCCCCCCCGGAGGCGAGGACCGTCAGCGCGTTCACGCGGCGTTCCCTTCATCACTGTGTTGATGTTTCACGAAGGCTTCCTCGGCGGCTGCTTCCTCTGCGGCGGAGCCGCTCAGAGGGAGTGGCGACCGTACTTCACGTAGACCAGGTAGACGGCAAGCCCGACACCGATGACCACGCCGACCGCGGTCAGCCAGTTCTGGCCCGTCCATTCGGCCAGCAGCCACCCCAGGCCGCCCCAGATGATCATCCCGGAGAGGAGGTAGCTGGGCACGGACCAGGCGGCGTCGGCGAATTCCCGTTGGCCGTCCTCCGGCCGACGTTTCTGCTCGCTCATCGCGCTCCGGACGATAGCAGGCCATCCATGCGGTGGTCATATTGGAGTAGTCCGTGGGGGCCACTCTCGCCCGTGGGGGCGTCATCACGGACTCCGGTCCAGGACGTTCTCGGGCTCGTCAATGTAGGGCCTCTTCTGCAGCGCGACGCGGAACTCGGCGGCGATCCAGAGCAGCGCGAGGCCGATGACCGTCCAGCCGAAGACCTTGGTGTTCCAGATCGTGACCTGGTCCATGGCGGTGACCAGCACCATCACCGCGAGGATCTTCACCATGTAGCTCGCGAGGGCGGCCAGCATCATGGTCTGCGCGGAGAACTTGGCGGCCCACGCGACCGCCACCGCGCTGACCGAGAAGAAGGCGATCACCACGACGGTGGCCAGTGCCGCCGCGAAGGCGCCCTTGGCGCCGGTGGTCAGCAGGCCGATGAGGACGGCGCCCACCCCGGCGGCGGCGGCCGGGATCGCGGCGCCGCGGAGCATCCGGGCGTCGGAGGTATGCATGAAGGCTCCGGCTGGTCACGTTCAGTGGTCGTCTGTTGTTCGTGAAAGGTATCACAAGCGTCCGGAATGTCCACAATTACCCTAGAGGTAATGCGATCAAGCGCTACACCCGGTCACGCTGAACACCACGGACTCTAACCGAGATGACCGAGCGGCCACTGCCACGTCATGACACACCGGCGCGATGGCCCGGGGATCGACCGGCTTGTGAAGGGGGTTCCAGGGGGCCTCGGCCATTGGCTGACCTGCGCGGTTTGCCCAGCATGAGGAGGACACCGGCGACCGCGACCAAGAGCGTGATGCCGAGGGTGATCCAGGCGGCGTCGAAGAGGGCCAGGCCGACCAGGCCGGAGGCCAGGAGGCCGACCCAGAAGTACATGATCAGGACGGCGCGGCGGGTGGAGTGGCCGAGTTCGAGGAGCCGGTGGTGCAGGTGCTGCTTGTCCGGCGCGAACGGCGACCTGCCCTGGTTGGTGCGGCGCCACACCGCGAGCAGCATGTCGATGAACGGGACCGCGGCCACGGCCGGGATCAGCAGCACCGGCACGAAGAACGGGAACAGCCCGTTGGCGAGGATGGCCGGGTCGAACTGGCCGGTCAGCATGATCGTGGACGCGCTGAGCAGCAGCCCGATCAGCATCGAGCCGGTGTCGCCCATGAAGATCTTGGCGGGGCTGAAGTTGTGCGGCAGGAAGCCCAGGCACATCCCGAACAGGATCGCGGCGATGAGGGTCGCGGCGGTCAGCGTGCTGATGCCGTTCTCCCGCGACAGCAGGTAGGCGTAGGAGAACAGGGCCAGCGCGGCGATCCCGACGACGCCCGCGGCCAGGCCGTCCAGGCCGTCGATGAAGTTGACCGCGTTGATCGTGGCGACGACGACGAAGACCGTCAGCGGCACCCCGTAGGCGGGCGGGAGCGTCAGCGACTCGCCCGTCGGCAGCGGGATCGCGTAGATCTGGATGCCCTGCATGATGAAGATCCCGGCGGCGGCGACCTGGCCCGCGAACTTCGTGAGGGCGTCCACCTCCCAGCGGTCGTCGGCGATGCCGATCAGCACGAGCAGGCCGCCCGACAGCAGCAGCGCCCTGGTGACGCTGATGTCGCCGTCCGCGAGGACCTTGCGCATCTCCGGCAGACCGGTCGCCACGACCAGCGCCGCGACCATCCCACCGAACATGGCGAGGCCGCCGAGCCTGGGCGTCGGGATGGTGTGCACGTCGCGTTCGCGGGGGACGGCCTGCGCACCGAACCAGACGGCGAACGTGCGCACCAGCGGGGTCAGCAGGTAGGCGACGAGGGCGGCGACCAGGATGCTGAGCAGGTATTCCCGCACTCCCCTGCGCCTCCCCTCCACCGGACCGGCCCGCGCACGCCCCGTACCCGCACGCCCCGTACCCGTCCGCACCGGCCGTCACCTTGGTAGACGGCTCACCGGGACGATCTGTTCACATCGCGACCGACCAACTGTAGTCCTCCCGGCGACCGTCCGGGGCCCGATCGCGCCGTCCCGGAACCGGTGGACGCACCCGGCCGCGGCACCGACGATCATGAGCGCGAGCCCGGCGAGGAAGCGGTCCCCGAGCGAGAACGCCCATGCCCCGTGGGCCGCGATGTCGTCGCCCGCGTCCGCGACGACCAGCAGGAATCCGGCGGCGGCCAGGCCCGCTCCGGCGCGCCCCACAGGCGCGGGACGGCGAGCCAGGAGGGCCACGGCGGCGACGGAGAGCGCCAGTAGGGCGGTGCCCGTCCAGCCGCCCGTCCAGCGGGGCGGGACGTACCGCGGCGGCGGGACGGCAATCGCGTGCTTGGGCATCCTGACCCGGATCGTCATGCCCTCGTGCGCGGCGAGCCCGCGCTGGATGAAGTCCACCGCGTAGGGGCCATCGCGGTCGCGCAGGCACCGGGTCGTGGCACCTTCGGCGCCCGCCCGGCAGGTGGCGTGCCGCAGCGGCACCGGCGCCTCCACCCGGACGGCCGCGTTCCCGATCGGCACGCTCCAACCGGTGCCTATCGCGTCCCAGACCAGTTCGTCGTGGCGGGCGCGGGGCGTGAACACCCACGCCACCGCGTACTCGATCACGTACGCCTGCCGCCCGCGGACCTCACGGTTCCGGTCGCCGACGCTGATCCGCACGTCGTTGAGGAACTTCAGCGTCCTGACCCGGGACGGAGCGCCGGTGGACGAGCTGCTCCGCACGTCCCGCACGTCGTACACCCGGTCGCCATGCCGGAACGGCACCCTGCGCACGATCCCGTGCTCGCCCGCCTGGTCGAAGTCGTAGGTGATCGTCTCCCGGACGTACAGGACGCCGTCCGCACCGATGGTCAGGACGACGTCGTAGGTCGGGATGCGTTCCCGGGGCTCCCCGGCCTCCCCGGCGGCACCGGCGGGCGCGGGCAGCACGACGAGAATCAGCAGCAGCACGCCCGCGGTGAACGCGGGCCCCCGGACACGACCACGCACGTCAGGCATGGTTCCACCGTTACCGCCACCGCGCCGCTGTAACGACGCCGATACTCCCGCCGGGCTACCGAGCTGTGGGGGCCGCGGTCCGCGGTCAGGCGTTCTTGGGGTCGGGGGTTTCGGTAGTGGCGGCCGGGGTTCCCGCAGGCTCCTCAGGGGGGTCGGTGGAGGGCTCAGCGGGCTCGTCCGGGGCTTCGGACGGGGCCCGCTTGGTGAGGGACGGCTTGGCGATCTCGGGGCCGGACGGGGCGTCTGCGGCCTCGTCCTGGGCGTCGAGGTCGTCTGGTTCGTCCGGCTCGTCCTCCTCGGTGAGCAGGACGCCGACCACCGAGCGGATCTTGTCTTCGGAGATGGCGCCCGCGCGCAGCAGGCGCGGCACCGAGCCGGTCAGGTCGACGATCGTGGACGGGTCGGAGTGGCCGGTCACGCCGGCGTCCAGGTAGACCGAGACGGCGTCGCCGAGCATCTTCTCGGCCTCCTCGGCGTCCCGGGCCGCGGGACGGCCGCTGAGGTTGGCGCTGCTGACGGCCATCGGGCCCGTCTCCTTCAGCAGCTCCACCGCCAGCTCGTGCATCGGCATCCGCAGCGCGACGGTCCCCTTGGTCTCGCCGAGGTCCCACATGAGGTTCCGGTTGGCGCGGCACACCAGCGTCAGCGCGCCCGGCCAGAACTCGTCGACGAGGTCCTGCCCGTAGGTGCCGAGGTTCTCCACCAGGGCCGTCGCGGCCCGTACGGACCCGACCAGGACGGGTGGCGGCATCTCCCGTCCGCGGCCCTTCGCGTCCAGCAGCGCCCGCACCGCGTCGGCGGTGAACGCGTCCGCGCCGACCCCGTAGACGGTGTCGGTCGGCAGGACGATCAGCTCGCCGCGCCGAACGGCCGACACGGCCTCGGCGATCCCGCGGGTGCGCTCCATCGGATCGGAGCAGTCATAACGTCGGCTCACGGTCGCCCGTCTTCCCATCTGCGCAGCGGTCGTCCGATATGGCACCGACCAGGATAGCGGCGCATCGGAGCGCTGTTTCATTGTGGGGAGGACGACCCCCCACACCCCCCCGGCAGTTCTAGTCCGCTGCGAGACGTGCGGTGACGAACCGGTCGCGGTTGGTGAGGTCGCGGCGGTTGCGGACGTCGCGCCAGCCGTTCTCCTCCGCGAACACCCAGTAGACGCCGTTGCCTTGCAGGTCACTGTGCTCGACGGCCACATAGCCGCCGGGACGCAGCAGGCGCCGCGCGGTGCGTTCGACCACGCGGATCGCGTCGAGACCGTCGTCCCCGCCGCCCCACAGCGCGTCGGCCGGATCGTGGTCGCGGACGTCGCGCGGCACGTACTCCCACTCGCTCATCGGAATGTACGGGGGGTTCGACACGACCAGGTCGACGGTGCCGTCCAGCTCGGGGAGGGCGGCGGCGAAGTCGTCCAGGTGCAGCCGGACGCGGCCGCGCTCGTCCAGCTCCTCGACATTGCGGGTGGCGTGCACGAAGGCCGTCGGGTCCTTCTCCACGGCGTGGACGCGCGAACGCGGCGCCTCCAGCCCGATCGACAGCGCGATCGCCGCCGAGCCGGTGCCGAGGTCGACGACGAGGGGGTCGCGGACGTCCATGTCGCGCAGCGTCTCCAGCGCCCATCCGACCATCACCTCGGTCTCGGGACGCGGGACGAACACCCCCGGCCCGACCTTCAGCTCCAGGTAGCGGAAGAACGCGCGGCCCGTGATGTGCTGCAACGGCTCACCGGCCTCACGGCGCGCGACGAACTCCCAGAAGCGGGCGTCGAACGCGCCGTCCGGGACGCTGTGCAGCTCCGAGCGCTTCACCCGGTGCACGGCCGCCGCGAGCTCCTCGGCGTCGGCGCGGGGCGAGGCCGCGCC
>JBOHBY010000726.1:0-3988 GCA_050698635.1 Spirillospora sp. | reverse complement strand
CCGTTATGCGGGTATCGTCAGCGCCGCCCCCGCGGGCAGCCGCGGACGCCGAACGCCAGGAACTGGGTGACCTCCTCGTCGCTGAAGTTGTCGTCGGAGCCGACGACCAGCGTGCACTCCCCCGTCCTCAGGCGCGGCCCCCAGCCCATCGACTCCAGGTTCTGCACCGGGGCGGCGTAGCGGCCGAGGTCGGCGACCAGCCGCTTGGACACCGGCCGGTACCGGGCGCCCCTTTCGCCGTCGGCGAGGCTGTCGTCGTTCAGCACGTTCGACGCCCCACGCGTGTCGAACTCGTACAGCTTGACCTTGTAGCCGACGCCCTGGAGCCAGGTCCGCTCCAGCGCGAGGTACCGGTGGTCGTCGATCGAAAGGATCTCCGAGACGCCGCTGTCGGCCGTCCCGTCCGGCGGCCGCGGTGCCTCCGGGAGCCGGTCGACGGGGTAGGCGTACTGCGCGCGGACCTCACCGGCGCGGCTCCACAGGGTGAGCCGGTTGACGGCGCCGTGCTCCACGGTCGGCGGGTCGCCGTCCTCGTAGCGCGGGCCCTCGGCCATCGCGGCGATCGCGCCGGGCGTGAACGTCAGCGCCTCGAACCCGAAGTTGCGGCGCGGACCGCGCTCCTCGCCGGTCTGCTTCAGGTTCGCCGGGACGGGCAGGCTCCCGCGGAACCGTCCGTCGCGGCCCGCCCAGCGGATCGACAGGTCCGACACGGCGATGTCCGCGTGCGTCTCGTCCGGACGGTCGCCCTCGCTGCCCCACAGCACGCGTCGGGTCCGCTGGTCGTAGCGGATCGTCTCCGGGTCGGCCGACTCCGGCTTGCCGTAGCCCGGGTAGGGGCTGCCGTCCCGCCGCGTCAGCGTGGACACGCCGCTGATCCGCACGCCGTCGAACGCGCCCGTCGCCGTGTCGATGTCGAGCCGCCCGTAGTAGAAGCGGGCGGGGTCGTAGCGCCAGCGGTCGTCGGAGACCATGAACCAGGTCCCGGTCCGCGGATCGCGGTCGATGCCCGACAGGCCCCCGACCGTGGTGCCCTTGTACTTCATCATGTGCGGGAGCCGCTGCTCCCCCAGGAACCGCGTGATCCGCAGCCCCGCCGCCTCGTCCTGCGCGCTCGCGACACCAGCGGTGCCAGCGGTGCCCATCGTGGCCACCGCGAGGACCGCCGCCATGGCCGCGGCCCCGCGCCACATCGTCCAATGTCCGTCCACCTGGCTACCATCACCCTTCGGATCTGAACCGGCTCTCTGCGTAGCGGATTCAGTATCCAGCACCACGGTGGGTGACCGGCGGATATCGCTCTGTCAGTCGGCGTGCCGGAACTCCAGGATGGCCACGCCCATCAGCGCGACGCCCATCACCGCCACGATCGCGATCTCCAGCCAGACCGGGACGACCCACCCGTTCCACGTCACGCCGGGGTTGAACGTCCGCTGCAACGCGGGCGACAGGTCGAGGCGGGAGAACACCGCCTGGCGCAGCGGGTCGACGGCGTAGGTCAGCGGGTTGAAGCGGGTGAGGACCGTCAGCCACGTCGGCAGCCCGTTCAGCGGGTACAGCGCGCCCGACAGGAACATCATCGGCATCATCGCCATCTGGATGAGGGCGAAGAACGACTGCATCTGCTTGATCCGCGCGGCCATCATGACGCCGAAGCCGGTGAGCGCGAACGCGCCGAGGAACATCAGGCCCAGCAGCTCGGCCAGCAGCGCCGGGTCGTACGGGACGCCGGCGAGCCCCGCGAGCGCCACGATCACCGCGCCCTGCAAGGTCGCCACCAGCGCGCCGCCTATGCACTTGCCGACGACGATGGCGCTGCGGCTGACGGGCGCGACGAGCATCTCGCGCAGGAACCCGAACTCGCGGTCCCACACGATCGACCCGGCGGAGAACATCGCGGTGAACATCACCGACATCGCGCACACGCCCGGGAAGATGAACGTCTTCAGGTCGACGTCGCCGCGTGGGCCGCCGCCGCTCGCCATCAGGTTGGACAGGCCCGTGCCCATGACCAGCAGCCACAGCACCGGCTGGACGAGCCCGGACACCATCCGCAGCTTGTCGCGCCAGAACCGGATCATCTCCCGGTGCAGGACGATCTTCACGGCGCGCAGGTCCTGCCGCAGGCTCGGCTCGGGCACCCGGACGCGGACGACGTCGGCGACCGGCCGCGCAGACCCGGCACCCCCGGCCGACCCGGCGGGATCGGCCGGATCGGCGGTCTTGGCGGTCTTGGCGGTGGAGTCCGCCATCGTCATCTCCTCATCGCGCGCATGGCGACGCGCATGCGGTCGCTCGACCCGGCCTCGGCGTCGCGGATCGTCGAGCCGGTGAACGACATGAACACGTCATCGAGCGACGGCCTGGAAACGCTCACCGACCGGATCGGCACGCCGAGCTCTCCGAACAGGCGCGGCACGAACTCCTCCCCGGCCGCGACGGAGAACGCGACCGCGCCCTCCGACACGAGCGCGTCCAGGCCGAACCGGTCCCTGAGCGCCGAGATCGCGGCCTCGTCGTCGGCGGTCTGGATGCGGACGCGGTCCTTGCCGACGCCCGCCTTCAGCGCCTCGGGGGTGTCCAGCGCCACGATCTGGCCCGAGTCCATGATGGCGATCCTGTCGCAGAACTCGGCCTCGTCCATGTAATGGGTCGTCATGAAGATCGTGATCTCTTCGGCGTTCTTGAGCTGGCGGATGTAGTCCCAGATCGACGCGCGGGTCTGCGGGTCGAGGCCGACGGTCGGCTCGTCCAGGAACAGCACCCGCGGCGAGTGCAGCAGCCCGCGCGCGATCTCCAGGCGCCGCTTCATGCCGCCGGAGAAGGTCTGCACCAGGTCACCGCGCCGCTCCCAGAGCCCGACCATCTCCAGCACCTGCCGGATGCGCTCGCGCATGACCGACCTCGGCACCCCGTACAGCTCGGCGTGGAAGCGCAGGTTCTGCTCGCCGGACAGGTAGCCGTCGAGCGTCGGGTCCTGGAAGACGAGGCCGATGTTGCGGCGCACGCTGTCGCGCTCGGACACCACGTCGTGCCCGGCGACGCGCGCCCGCCCGCCGCTCGGCTTCAGCAGCGTGCAGAGCATGTTGATCGTGGTGGACTTGCCGGCGCCGTTCGGGCCCAGGAATCCGAAGATCTCCCCCGGGCTGACGGTGAAGCCGATGCCGCGCACGGCCTCGACGTCGCCGAACCGCTTGACCAGGCCGTCGACCTCGACGGCGGGTCCCACGTCCGGCATCGGGCCTCCCTCAGCGTTGCTGTTGTGCACGTCCAACGGTAGGAATATCCTATCTCTCACGTCAAGAGATATAGGATATGCCAAGCGAATCCGGGGGAAGGAGGGAGCGGGACGTGGACGACCGGCCCGACCCACTGCGCGAGTCGCCCACCTACCTGATGTTCGAGCTGATGCGGCTCGCGCGGCGCACCTCGGCGCGGATGTTCCCCGGACGGCTCCGGCTGCCGCACATGCTCGTGCTGGCGTGCGTGGCGCGCCTCGGGCCGCTCTCTCAGCGCGAGGTGGCCGGGCACCTGCGGATGGACCCGGGCGACCTCGTCGGCATCGTCGACGCGCTGGAGGAGGCCGGCCACGTCCGGCGGCGCCGCGACCCGCGCGACCGCCGCCGGTACGCGCTGGAGGCCACCGAGGACGGCAGGCTCGCCCTCGGCGCCGGCATGGACGACCGCGCCCGCCTCAACGAGACGCTGTTCGAGCCCCTGTCACCGGACGAGCTTCGCCTGTTCACGGACCTGATGCTGCGCGTCCTCGCCCACCACGACCCGCGGTTCGCCGATCCCGCCCGGGGCCGGCCGCCGTCTCGCCGCCGTCGTCGCCGGCCGGGAGCCGCGGGTCGCAGGCCAGGCGGTAGCCGCGCTTGACGACGGTCTGGATCAGCCCGGGGGTTCCGAGCGCGCGGCGCAGCCGGTTGACGGCCATCTCCACGGCGTGCTCGTCGGCGTCGGCGGACAGCGTGTCGCGCAGCGCGGCCCT
>JBOHBY010000725.1:0-2547 GCA_050698635.1 Spirillospora sp. | reverse complement strand
GGCGGCGCTGGACCGCCTCGACGAGCTGACCGCGCTGGAGGACCTGGACGACTCGGTCGTGGAGCGGCTCAGGCAGCTCGCCGAGCACCGGCAGCTGCGCGCGTGGGAGCGGCTCGGCGGCGGGACGGGCCCGGAGGGCCAGGAGGTGCCGACGGCGATGTACCGGCGGCTGCGGCGGGAGATGCTCGCGGCGGAGCGGGAGGTGTTCGTGCGGATGCGCGACGAGCGCCGCATCGACGACGAGGTGCTGACCCGGATCATGCACGAGCTCGACCTGGAGGAGACCGCCCTCTACCGCGACTAGGCCCGCTCCCCCGGCTAGGCCCGCTCCCCCGGCCACGGCTGGGCACCGTGGCCGGGGCGTGCGCGGAACGCGTGCGGGGAGGCGGGCGGGTCAGGCCGTCCCCGGGCGGGTCAGGCCGTCCCGTCGAGGGGTTCTTCGGGCAGCTCGACGGTGTAGGACTCCTTGACCACGTCCAGGTGGTGCCAGGACTCCCTGACCGTCACGCCGGGCACGGACCTGATGGCGTCCAGCACGGCGACCAGCTCGCTGCGCGAGGCGGCCTCGGCCTGCCCGACGATGTCGTAGCGGCCGAAGCCGGTCGCCAGGTAGCGGATGCCGTCCTGCTCGACGACCGCCTGGACGGCCCGCTGCAGCCCGCCGGTCACCACCAGCCCGAACCCGCCGAGCTCGGCCGCGCCGAGCGCCAGCGGGTCGGCGAGGCCGGTGACCTGGATGACGCCCGAGCGCATCAGCCTGACCACCCGGGCCCGGGTGGCGGCCTGCGACAGGCCGATGATGTGCGCGAGCCGGGTGTAGGGGGCGCGCCCGTCGCGCTGCAGCTCCTGCAGCAGCCGCCAGTCGATGCCGTCGAGGGTGACCTCGCCGAGCTCGCGCACCACCGCGTGCGTGTCGCGCACGGTGGCCACCGACCTGAACACCTCCGCCGAGCGGACGCCGGGGATGGACCTGATGTGGTCCACCTCGGCGGCGAGCGCGGCGTCGTCGCGGGTGCGCACCTGCGCGACCAGGTCGTACGGGCCGGCGGTCAGGGCGGCGAAGCTGACCGCGGACCGTTCGGCGACGGCCGCGGCGACCTTCCTGGCCGAGCCGTCCACGGTGACCGACAGGTGCCCGATCGCCTCCGCGCCGACGACGGCGGCGTGCACGATGCCGACGACGCGGACGACCTGCGTCTCGAGAAGGTGCTGCACCCGTGCCCGCACGGCCGTGCGGGAAAGCCCGACGCGGTCGGCGAGCGCCTGGAACGTCGCCCTGCCATCCCGCTGGAGCTCGCGGACGAGCACGGCGTCGACCGCATCCAGCACGGTGGTCCTCCTCGACATGTGATGTAGATGAATCGGTTTGTCGACAACTGCAAGATCATTCCATTTCAGGACGGTATGACGTCAAATATTGATCTTGCTCGTGTTCACCGTGCCCGGCGGCCGTCGAAGCGTCTGCGGCGGGTTCGCCACGGCGCCGTTTACGACGCCGGGAAATCCCGTCCGAAAGCACATCGAGGCCGGCCCTCAACGCGTACCGGGCACGGCGGGTCGGGGCGGGGGGCGCGCACGGCGGCAAGGCTCACTCCGGTGATGATCGCGGTGATCGCTCTGGTGACCGCCGCGCGGCAAGGACGGCCCGCGGCGCGGACGAGCGCGGCTGACCGGGTCTGCGTGCGTGACCTGCATGCGCTTCTCCCGGTGTTCTGCTGTCACGCCCCTACGGCGGTTCCGCCGTCCGCGTGAGGCACATGTAAGAAAAGTGCATCGAGGGCGCAGTTACGTCAAGAGGTAACTTTACAGAGAGCCAAGCCTCACGTTGCACCGTTTTCACCACGTCGCGACGTTCACTTCGGTCAGGGCGCCGGGCGGGGCCCCGTGCGGCGTGTCGGCGGCACGGCCGGGTATGGCCGACAATGGACGGTGGCCCAGCCGCCCAGACCCGTGATTGGTGTGTAGTAAAGCCGTGCACCTGCTGAACGGTGAGCGCTCCGCTCACGACCTCACCTACAACGACGTCTTCATGGTCCCCCGCCGCTCGTCGGTCGGGTCCCGGCTGGAGGTCGACCTGTCGACGGTCGACGGGAGCGGCACGACCATCCCGCTCGTGGTCGCGAACATGACGGCGGTGTCGGGCCGCCGGATGGCCGAGACCGTCGCGCGGCGCGGCGCCGTCGCGGTGATCCCGCAGGACATCCCGGTGGACGTGGTCGCCGAGGTGATCGGCTGGGTCAAGGGGCGCGACCTGGTCGTCGACACCCCGATCCGGCTCGGCCCGTCCAGCACCGCCGGGGACGCGCTCGCCCTGCTGCCCAAGCGCGCCCACAACGCCGTGATCGTCGTCGAGGACGACCGTCCCGTGGGCGTCGTCACCGAGGCCGACTGCCAGGGCGTCGACCGGTTCGCGCAGCTGCGCGACATCATGTCCCGCGACCTGGTCACGGTCCCGTACGGCGTCGACCCGCGCGAGGCGTTCGACCGGCTGCACGAGCGCGGGCACCGGCTCGCGCCCGTCGTCGACGCCGGCGGGCGGCTCGCGGG
>JBOHBY010000724.1:0-5663 GCA_050698635.1 Spirillospora sp. | reverse complement strand
GCTCCGGTGGCGGCCGCCCAACCCGCTGCGGCGTCCCACGCGCGGGTCGTCGCCGCTTATGTGCTGCCGGGCGACCGCGTGTATCCCGAGGGCATCGCCGCCGATCCGCGCACCGGCTCGCTGTATGCCGGGTCGTTCCAGGACGGAACCGTCTACCGGACGGCTCCCGGCCGTCGCGTGGCCGAGGTGTTCCTCCCGGCGGGCGCCGACGGCCGCCACACCGCCAACGGCCTGAAGGTCGACCGGGCCGGACGGCTCTGGGTGACCGACTCCACTGCCGGTGTCTCGGTGTACGACACCCGGAGCCGCCGCCTGCTCGCCCGGTTCGACGTCCAGGGGAACGGGGCGCGGTTCGTCAACGACCTGGCCATCGCTCCGGACGGCAGCGCGTACCTCACCGACAGCGGGAGATCTGTCGTCTACCGCGTGACGCCCCGGGACCTGGCCGACGCGCGCGGCGGACGCGCCACCCTGAAACCGCGCTTCGACCTGGACGAGACCCTCGAACCGCACGGCCCCGCCGACTTCACCTTGAACGGCATCGTCGCCGACCCCACCGGACGCTTCCTGCTCACCGCCGACATGCACGGCGGTGACCTGTACCGGCTGGACGTCGTGACCGGGGCCGTCCGCAAGGCGGCCCTAAGCGGTGGCGACATGCGCAACGCCGACGGACTGGAACTCCAGCACGGACGGCTCTGGACGGTCCACAACACCGACAACGCCATCACCCGCTGGCGTGTCGCGCGCGACGGCACGGGGGCCCGCCGCGAGCGCACGCTGACGGACACCTCGCTCCAGCTTCCGACGACGCTCGTCCGCAGCCGCGGAACCCTGTACGTGGTCCGCTCGCAGTTCGACAAGGGCGGCCCGCTCGGCGACGGGACACCGCAGATCCCGTTCACGATCGCCGCCGTCCGCGGCCTCTGACGACCGTCCTGGCCCCGTCCGGCCTGTGGCCGGCCTGGTCCCGTCCGGCCTGGTCCCGTCCGTCCTGGCCCCGTCCGGCCTGTGGCCGTCCTGTGAAGGGCGGCTACAGGTAGAGGCCGGTGCCGTGTTCGGGACGTTCGCTGGCGATCGCGTGCAGGTCCCGCTCGCGCATGACGAGGTAGTTCTCGCCCTGGATCTCGACCTCGAGCTGGTCGCCCGGGTGGAACAGCACGCGGTCGCCGGTCTTGACGACCCGGACGTGGTGGCCGACCCCGCAGACCTCGCCCCAGACGAGCCGGTTCTCCTCCGAGACCGTCGCGGGGATCACGATCCCGCCGGTGCTGCGGCGTTCCCCGCTGTCCTTCTCGACCTTGATCATCACCCGGTCGTGGAGCATCTGGACTTCGAACTTCGGCGCGGACACGCAGGGGAGTTTAGTCGCGAATATGAGTAAGAGCGTTCCAGGAGGAGGTGATGATCTCGCGCAGCGTGGAGTGTGCGGGACGCCAGCCGAGGTCCGCCCGGACGGCGGACGCGTCGCAGATCAGCACCGGTGCCTCGGGCCGGGCGGGGCGCCGCAGCGTCGGCACGGGACGTCCCGTCGCCTCCTCGACGGCGGCGACGACCTCGTGGACGGCCGCGCCGGTGCCGCTGCCGACGTTGTAGACCCGCTCCTCGCCGGGACGCACCGCCTCCAGCGCCCGGACGTAGGCGTCCGCGAGATCGTCCACGTGCAGGTACTCGCGGACGGCCAGCCCGTCGCCGTTGATCTCCAGGTGCGGGGCGCGTCCGGCGGCGACGGCGAGGGCCTTCGGGATGAGGCGCGTCTCGTCGGGGTCGACGCGGCCGCCGACCGACCCGGCGACGTTGAACGTGCGCAGGACGGCGGCGCCGATCGCGCCCGTCCGCGCGTGGAAGAGCACGGCCTGCTCGGCGGCCAGCTTCGACGCGCCGTACGGGCTGGTGGGCGCGGTGTGCTCGCTCTCCCGGATCGGCTGGCGCTCAGGCGTCCCGTACACGGCGGCCGTCGAGGCGAACACCACCCGGCCGGTGTCCACCGCCTTCAGGAGGTTCACCGTGCCCTGCACGTTGACGGCGAAGTACCGCAGCGGGGCGTCGAACGACTCGCGGACGCGGGTGAGCGCCGCGAGATGGCACACCCCGTCGTAGGGGCCGCGCGGCAGCCCGTCCGGATCGAGTAGCCCGCCGTGAATCGGACGGACCCCGTCCGCCACCGCCACGTCCCGCCGCACCAGGCCGTCGACGTCGTGCCCGGCCGCGACGAGCCGCCGCCCGACCGCGTATCCGATGTATCCCGCCGCCCCGGTCACCAGCACTCGCATGAGCCGTGTCTACCTCAGGCCACCAGCGCGCGGGAACCCTCGATCACTTGTAGGAGCGGCCCGTTGTGGACGACAGCCGCGACACGACCCCGCGCGGCAGGAGGCGGGTGGCGCCGATGAGCGCCTTGTACTGCGGGCCGGGAATGCTGACCTGGACGCCGCGCCGCAGGTCGCGGAGCCCGGCGGCGACGACGTCGTCCTTGTCCAGCCACATGAACTCCGGCAGCCCGGACATGTCCATCTGCGCGCGGTCGTGGAACTCGGTGCGTACATAACCGGGGCACAGTGCCATCACGCGGACCTGCCCGTCGGTGCGCCGCCTGATGTCGGCGGCGACGGCCTGGCTGAAGTTCACCACCCACGCCTTGGACGCCCCGTACGTGCCGCGCGTCGCGAACGCCGCCGCCGACGCCACGTTCACGACGCCGCCCCGGCCCAGGTCGAGCATGCCGGGGAGCGCGGCGTGCGTGAGCCGCAGGACGGCCTCGCAGTGGACCTTCAGCATCGTCAGCTCGTCCACGACCGGGACGTCCAGGAACATGCCCCGGTGCCCGAACCCGGCGTTGTTGATCAGCAGGTCGACGCCGTCGCGGACGCGTTCCTCCGCCGCCGCCAGGCCGTCCTCGGCGGACAGGTCGGCGGGCAGCGCCTCGGCGCGCACCGCGTACTCGTCGTGCAGGTCGGCGGCGGTCCGTTCCAGCCGTTCGGCGTCGCGGGCCAGCAGGACCAGGTCGAACCCGTCGGAGGCGAGGCGGCGGGCGAACGCGGCGCCGATGCCCGCGGTCGCGCCGGTGATGAAGGCGGTCGGCATGCCACCGAGCCTAGGCGCCCCAGCCGCCGGCCGGGCTATCGGGCCACCGCGCGGCGGCGCGCGTGGAAGTGCCGCGGGTCGGGACGGCGGGTCGCGCGCCGGTATGCGAACGTGAACCCGGGCCAGTTGCTGACGACCTCGCCGTCCTCGGTCATGTACCAGCTCCGGCAGCCCGCCTCCCACACCGTCGCGCGGAGCCGTTCGCGCATGTCGCGGGTGAACGCGTCCTGCACGCCGGGCCGGACGTCGATCCAGCCGAGCCCGGCCCGCCGCAGCGCCTCAACGCACCCGACGACGTACCTGAACTGTGACTCCAGCATGTAGATGATCGAGTTGTGCCCGAGGTTGGTGTACGGCCCGTACAGCAGGAACAGGTTCGGGAAGCCGCTGACGGTGATGCCGAGATGGGCCCGCGCGCCGCCGCGCCACGCCTCGTTCAGCTCCCGTCCGCCCCGTCCGACGATCTTCATGGGGGAGAGGAACTCGGTGGCGCGGAACCCGGTCGCGTAGACGATGACGTCCACGTCGTAGTCCTGCTTCGCGGTCCTGACACCGGACGGCGTCACGGCCTCGATCGGGTCGGTGACGAGGTCCACGTTCGGCAGCGCCAGCGCCGGATAGTAGTCGCTGGAGACGAGGATCCGCTTGCAGCCCATCGGGTAGCCGGGGACGAGCGCGTCGCGCAGGGAGGGGTCAGCGACGCCGTCCGTCAGCGCGTTCTTGAACCGCTTCTCCAGCGTCGCCATCAGCTTCGGGTACTTCACGAACGCCAGCGCCCGCGCCTCGTACGTCGCGTACACACGGGCACGGCTCAATGTGTACACACCCGGCATGTGCGCCAGGACGGCCTTCTCCCACCCCCGGTACGGCCGGTCCGGCTTGTCGATCACGTACGGCGCGGACCGCTGGAACAGCCGCAGCTCGGCCGCCTCCTTCGCGATCTCCGGGACGATCTGGATCGCGCTCGCGCCCGTCCCGACCACCGCGACCCGCCGTCCGCGCAGGTCGGCGCCGTGGTCCCAGCGGGCGGAGTGGAAGCTGCGCCCGGTGAACGTCCCGCGCCCCTCGATCGGCGGCAGGACGGGCCGGTTCAGCTGCCCGCACGCCGACACCAGCACCCGCGCGTCCAGGTCCCCGGACGTCGTGGAGATCCGCCAGAGCGACGCGTCCTCGTCGAACCGCGCGCCGGTCACCTCCGTCCCGAACCGCACCCGCTCCAGGACGTGATGCTTGCGCGCGCAATGCGCCAGGTAATCGAGGATCTCCGCCTGGGGCGGGAAGCGCCGCGTCCAGTCCGTCTTCCGCTCGAACGAGAACGAGTACAGGTGGGACGGGATGTCGCAGGCCGCGCCCGGATAGGTGTTGTCGCGCCAGGTGCCGCCGAGCCCGTCCGCCTTCTCCAACACCACCACGTCGCGGACACCGGCGGCCAGGAGCCGGATCGCCATCCCGATCCCGCCGAACCCGCTCCCGATGATCACCACGCTGTGCGCCATGGCCGTCCCGAACCTCGTCCCGAACCCTGTCCCGCCGCGGTACCCCGAGCGTAGGTGCCCGCCGGGTCACTGAACAGTCGCCGGATTCGCGGGAATTTGTCGGCGGTCCCTGCCACGATCGCGCCATGCTCTACGACACGCTCCAGGCGGGGTCGCGCAGGAACGACGGGCTGGACGGCGTCCGCGCCGCGGCCATCGACCGCGCCCGCTGGTTCCTCGACCTCGTCGACAGGAGCTGGGAGGACGGCCTGCCCTACACGGCCGAGCTGCACGAGGAACGCGAGCGCAGGGAGAGGCGCGCCAGGGACGAGCTCGCCCGCAGGCTCCCCGTCTGCCCGGATCCGGACGGCAGGGCCTTCCTCGTGGCCGTCGTCCTCGCGGAGCTCACCGGTGGGAACGGGCTCCTCTGGCACTACTCGTCCGTGGTCAGGAGCGCGGCGTCCAGGGCCGGGGGCTGGTCCCGCGACGAGGTCGCCGTCCTGCTGCTCGGCGCCGCCGAGGCCGCGCCCGGCTACCGGCTCGCCGAGGCGCTCGACGTGGCGCTGAAGGCCGCCGAGCACCTCGGTCCCGCGGATCTCTACGAGCTGGCGCCCTGGTTCCGGCACGCGTCCGGCACGTTCGCCAGGGCCGACATTCCGCTGGGATACCGCGGCCCGCTCGCCAAGCGCCTGTGGGCCCTGATGGAGACCATCGACGAGGCGTTCCTCCCCGACGGGCTGATGCCGGTCTCCGATGTGTGGGCCGCGCCGCTGCGCGCGTCCGCGTCGACGGCGCCGGCCCTGGAACGGGCGCGGTTCGTCCGGCATCTGGCGAGCCTCTCGTCACCCCGCCCCACGGCGAAGTGGCGCCGGACGTGCCTGTCGCTCATGGACGCCGCGTCGATGCACGAAACGGTGGCCGACTGCCTGCGCTCCCTCGTCGAAGACGACCCCCTGGGCAACGAGGAGTACACCTACCTCGTCCACCTGAATCAGGGCGACCTGGCGCGCGGCGTCGTCTGGGCGGCGTCGTTCGCCGGGGGCCCGGAGACGGTGACACGCCTGGGGGCGCTCGCGCTGCGCGTCGGGACGAGGGGCGGCGGCG
>JBOHBY010000723.1:0-6411 GCA_050698635.1 Spirillospora sp. | reverse complement strand
TCGACCTCCTCCGGGTACACCTTCTCCCCGCCCGTGTTGATCACCAGGGAACCGCGTCCGAGCAGCACGATCGTGCCGTCCTCCGCCAGCGTCGCGTAGTCGCCCGGGACAGACCAGCGCGTCCCGCCCCCATCCGTGAAGAACGTCGCCGCGGTCTTCTCCGGGTCGTTGTAGTAGCCGACGGGGATGCGGCCCTTGCGCGCGAGCCTGCCGATCTCGCCGGGCGCGACGGGGTTCAGGTCGTCGTCCAGGACGCAGACGTCCGGGTCCATCATGAAGCGCGCCGTCCCGTCCTTGCCGCCGACCGACGGCCCGCACGCACCGGTCTCCGAGGCCCCGTAGTTGTCGAGGAACACGATGTTCGGAAGCTGGGCGCGCAGTGCCGCCTTCGCCCCATCGGTCAGCGGCGCGCCACCGGACGCGATCCCCACGAGCGAGGACGTGTCGTACCGGCCGCCGCCGCCGGCCAGCGCGTCCGCGACCGGCCGCGCCATCGCGTCGCCGATGAGCATCAGCACATTCGCCTGTTCTTCGGCGACCAGCCTGAGCGCTTTGTCGGCGTCGAATGCGTGGTCAATGTCAAGGACGACTTTGGCGCCACTGAACAAACCCATGAACGCGACCCATTGCCCGGCACCGTGCATGACGGGCGCGCAGTCGACCACGGCCATCGCGGGCTGGTCGGCGTTGGCGGCGAGCTCCTCGGGGCTTCCAATGGGGTCACCGAAAACGTTCCCACCGCCGAAAGCGCCGAAGAAAACGTCCTCGCAGCGCCATTCGACGCCCTTCGGATAGCCGGTCGTCCCGCCCGTGTACATGATGTAGCGGTCATCGTTCGACCGCTCGGGAAAGCCGTCCGCCGGATCAGCGTCCGCCAGTGCCCGCTCGTAGGGCACCGCGCCCGGCGGCAGCACCCCCTCGGCCCCGTCCTCCACCGCGACGACATGGCGCAGCTTCGGCAGTTCCCCCCGTACTTCCTCCAGCTTCGCCAAGAGCGAACACTCGCCGATCAGCGCCACCGAGTCGGAATCGGACAGCACATGCCGTAGCTCCGCCGCCACGTACCGGAAGTTCACCGGGATCGGCACCGCGCGGATCTTGAACACGCCGAACATGGCCTCGATCCACTCGACCCGGTTGTGGGCGAGGATCGCCACATGCTCCCCGGCCCCCACCCCGGCGTCGGCCAGATGCCGTCCGACCCGGCTCGCACGCTCGTTGAGCTGCGCGAACGTCCGCCGCTCAGCCCCCGCCACCACCGCCGGACGGTCCGGCCCCGCCGCCGCCATGATCTCCAGCAGGTCGGCCGGGTTGTAGGTTCGCACCTTGCCACCGTCCTCGCGCGTCGCGATGGGGTCGCCCTGATCCTCCCCACAGCCGGGCGGCGAACTCAATCCTTATTGGCATTCAGTCCAATGAGATGGGTCACACCGGAGGGTGCCTGATCCGGCCAAGCCGCGCCTTCTTACACGGCTCTTATCCGGGTACCGGCATGCTTGGCCGTAACGATTCAGTATCAGACGGGGGTAGTGGTGAGCGCAGGCGCTATGGCGTGGACCCCGCCGACGTGGGAGGAGATCGTCAGCGAGCACTCCACGCGAGTGTTCCGGCTGGCGTACCGGCTGACCGGTAACCGGCACGACGCCGAAGACCTGACCCAGGACGTCTTCGTCCGGGTCTTCCGTTCCCTGTCGTCCTACAGCCCCGGCACGTTCGAGGGCTGGCTGCACCGCATCACCACGAACCTGTTCCTGGACAAGGCCCGCCGCAAGCAGCGCATCCGCTTCGACGCCCTGGCCGACGACGCCGCCGAGCGCCTCCAGGGCCGCGAGCCGAGCCCCGCCCAGGCCTACGAAGAGCGCCACCTGGACGCCGACATCGAGCGCGCCCTGGACGACCTGCCCCCCGAATACCGCGCCGCGGTCGTCCTCTGCGACATCGAGGGCCTGTCCTACGAGGAAATCGCCGCGACGCTCAACATCAAGCTCGGGACCGTCCGCTCCCGTATCCACCGAGGCCGCGCCCAGCTGCGCGACACGCTTGGGCACCGCCGTCCCGCCGAAGTGACGGGCATCACCAGTGACCGGTGAGTAACTTCTGACTTACCCTCGGCGTCGTGGACATCGTCTTCGACCGCCGCGGCAGCGGCCCACCCCTCGTCCTCCTGCACGGAATCGGCCACAGACGCCAGGGCTGGTCCCCGGTCATGGACCTCCTGGCCGCCGAACGTGACGTCATCGCCGTCGACCTGCCGGGCTTCGGCGACTCCCCGCCCCTCCCGCCCGGCACCCCCTACACCGTCGACTCGGCCATGAAGATCCTCGCCCGGACCTTCACCGACCTCGGCCTGGACAGACCGCACATCGCCGGCAACTCCCTCGGCGGCCTGTTCGCCCTGGAGGCGGCCGACCGCGACCTGGTCAGCTCCGCCACCGCCCTTTCCCCCGCCGGTTTCTTCAACGCCGCCGAACTCCGCTACGCGACGACCGTCCTCCGGGCGTCCCGCCTCGGAACCCACCTGCCCGAGAACGTCCTCACCCACCTGGCCCGCTCACCCCGCCGCCGCACCGCCATGTTCGGCATGATCTACGGCCGTCCCAACAACATGGACCTGGACACCCTCACCGGCGACGCCCGCGCGATGCGCGACGCCCCCGGCTTCACCCCCACCATCCGCGCGGGCCGCGACACCCGCTTCCTGGGTTCCTGCCCTAACGTCCCCGTCACCATCGCCTGGGGCACCAAGGACCGCCTGCTCCTACGCGGCCAGGCCATCCGCGCCCAACGCCGCCTCCCGAACGCCCGCTTCGTCTGGCTGGAGGGCTGCGGCCACGTCCCCATGTCGGACGACCCGTCCCAGGTGGCCGATGTCCTCCTGACCGGCAGCGCCCACCCCACCCCCAAAACCCACCCACCCGCCCAAACCGCGTAGCCGTCACCCAATCCAGCGAGCAGCCGCGTCGAAGGTGTCCCCCGGCGAACTGTTGAACGCGATCGCCGCATCCGGCGCATACCGCGTCCCTAACCACCGCCACCACATCGTCACTGCCATCAAGGCCAACCAAACAGGTCTCAGAGGTAGTTTCGTTGGCTTTCGTGTCGGTTCATAGTGAACAGTCCTTGTTGAGGGGAGGATGTCTCGGCCGACCAGTCGTTTGAGTTTGGCGCGCATGTTCTCGATACGGCGTGCCCGGCGAGCCGGTGGGATGGTGGCGTCGGTGTCCAGAGAGGTCGGCGGCGTGGAAATCCGTTCGCCGTCCGGGACGGTGATGTGCCCATAATGCTGCGGGCTCGGCCCGGGAGGCGGACATGGATGGCGCGGATCTGCGGGAGCGTTTCGCTGAGGACGGCTTTGTGCGGCTCGCGGCCGGCTTCCCGGTCGGGACGGCGGAAGGAATGGCCGGGGCGGTCTGGGCGGAGTTGGAGCGTCGGCACGGCATCGAACGGGAGCGGCGGGCCACCTGGACCGTGGCCGAGCCCCGCGGGCTGGGTGCGCTGCGCAGGCGGGGCGTCTTCGACGCCATGGGCACTCCCGAGGTGACGGCGGCGATCGGGGAGCTGCTGGGATATGAGTCATGGCCCCGGCCGGACGCCTGGGGCGTGCCGCTGGTCACCTTCCCGACACCGGGCACATGGGATGTACCGGTGAGCGGATGGCACATCGACTACCCGGCGCGGTCGGCTCTGATGCTGAAGTGGCTGGGCTACCTCGCGCCCGTTGGCGAGCATGGCGGCGGCACGGTCGTGTTGGCCGGCTCACACCGGCTCGTGGGACGGTTCCTTGACGAGGCCGACCCGGCTGATGCGGGCCGCTCGCCCGCGGTGCGCGATGCGGTCTTCGGATCCGATCCGTGGCTGCAAGACGTTCTGCGGCGGGGGGAGGTCAGCGGGCGCGTCGGGCGACTGATGCGGGGGACGATGATCGCCGACGTCCCGGTCCGCGTGGTGGAGCTGACCGGGTGGCCCGGCGACGTGGTCTTCCTGCACCCGCACTTGTTCCACGCCCCGGCCGCCAACCGGTCGGCGGCCCCCCGCCTCATGGTTACCGGCGGCCTCGACGGCTAACGCCGGGCCGCCACCACAGTGCTGGGCCGCAGCCGTCCAGCCGAGGTGTTGAGCCACGGGGTTGACGGCCGGTCTGGGCGAGTTGGACTGGCGGCATGGGCGGGCGCAAGCCTTACCTCAGCGACCTGTCCGACGAGCAGTGGGCGCTGATCGAGCCGGTGATCACGGCGTGGAAGCAGCGGCACCGATCGGTGAGCGGCCATCAGGGCCGGTACGCGATGCGGGAGATCGCCGAGCTGACCGACCGGCTGGAGGTGGCCGAGCAAGCCTCGCCGCGCCAGACGGCCGCCAAGCTCTGTGAAGACATCTTCAAGAGCGGAACGATCAAGGGAAGGTTCGACCTCGCCCACGATCAAGCGGGCTCAGGGACCACTTCAAGACGGAGGAGCCCGTGGGGGCGTCGGCGGGTCCCTGCCACGAGTAGCAGTGCCACAAGTTGCTCACAGAACAAACCCAAAGGCAGCGGGCAGCTACAGGTGGTGAGTTACGGGAGGTCGTACCGTCCTGCTAGGACGTCGGCGTGGAAGACGCGCCAGGACGCGACACTGAACGCCAACTTCGGCCCATCAGGATCCTTGCTGTCCCGAACACCCGTCCCACAGCAGTTACAACCTGACGTCCGGTGCGTGGCCTATCGAGCATCTCGTCCTGACGTCGGTGCTCTGGATCGCTGTGACGCTGGTCGTGTTCGTCCCGCTGGTGACGCCCTTCTACAAGAAGGTGTTCAGCGGCTGACCATGAGGAAGGGCCTCGCGGCGCGCGCCGCGCGGCCCTTCCTTTGCGTGGGTCAGCCGGTTACGGGGAGTTCGCCGGTGACCGGGGTGGGGGCGGGGGCGATGCCCGGCGGGGTGGACGGCGACGGCGGCGTGCCCGGCTTCGACGGGGTCGACGGCGGCACGCCAGGCCCACCGGGCTTGTCGCCCTTACCGCAGGTGACGGACGAGATCGCGATCGTCTGGGTCTGACCGGCGAGGGTCGCGCTCAGCTCGATGGCCGTGACCGACAGGTTGCCGTTCTGGTCGCGGACCTGCTTGTTCAGCGTGAGCGTCGCGGAGCCGAGACCGGCCAAGTTCGCGGTCACGGTCGAGTTCGGCGCCGCGGTGAGCTTCAGCTTGCGTCCGTTGAAGGTCGCCTCCTTGAGGTGTGAGACACCGTTGCCGTTCTCGCACTTGGCCGTGACCGCGCTGGCGCTGAAGCCGAACTTGGCGATCCTGAGGTCGGTCACGGAGGCGCGGCCGTGCCCGGACCAGGCGGCGGCGTTCAGCAGGCTCGCCTCGATCCCGAGCGGGTTCGGGGGCAGTTCGGCGACGCTCTTGCGCTCCGGCCGCTGGGCGTTGGACGTCACCGACGGCGTCGGCGGGATGGCGACCGGCCCGGTCGCGGAGATCGCGACGGCGGAGCCGGTTCCTCCGTTGGTCGCCGACGCGGCAGGGACGACGGCGGCGAAGGGCAGCGCGAGCGCGCCGGCGACGGCCGCGCACTTCGTGATGGTCTGCAAACGCACGGTTGCTCTCCTCGGTGGTTCTGAACTGCGAATGGTGCGGAATTTCGGATGGAGTGGCTTGGGTTGGCGGTGGCCGGCGGTGGCCGGCCGCGCGTCAGGCGGTGACGAGGACGGGGGTGCCCAGCGGGGCCTTGGAGAGGCGCTTCAGGGCGTCGGCGGGGACGCGCACGCAGCCGTGGGTGATGGCCTTGCCGAAGACGGACGTGCTGGGCCAGCCGTGGAACGCGACCGTCCCGGGGCCGCCGCCGTAGGTGTCGAGCGTCTCGGAGTGCGCGCCGACCGGCAGGATGAGCGGGCTGAAGGTCGGCTTGGACGGGGCCATCGAGGCCAGGACGAATGTCCGTCCGGTGGGGGTGGGCGTCTTCGGGGCGCCGACGGCGACGGTCCAGGTCCCCTCCTTGCGGCCGGATTTGAGGAGGGTGAGTTTGCGGTCGCCGACGTCCACCTTGATCACGTGGGTGCTGCGCGCGACCTTCAGCCCGGAGTCGGGGATCCAGCCGGTCACGCCGTTGGGACGGCTCGGCAGCAGTACCCGCCGCCAGCCGGGACGGGTCTCCACGACGGGCACCCAGGTGTCGCCCTTGAGTTGGGTGGCGGGCAGTTCGGCCACGGCGGGCGCGCCGGGCTGGGCCGAGACGGGGGCGGTCGCGGCGGGATGTACGACCGTTCCGTCCATGGCGGCGGCCGGTGCCGGGTCGGAAGGCAGGTCGTTGAGGGTCGTGAACGTGGTCGCCTCGGGCAGCTTGCCGCCGCCGCCCGCGGCCTCCGCCTTGCCGGTGCCCGGTTCCTCTCCCCCGCAACCGGACACGAGGACGGCCACGGCCGCCACTGCGGCCGCGCCG